>JARYLO010000197.1 GCA_029907605.1 Sedimentisphaerales bacterium | reverse complement strand
CCCAACCTTGTCAGTTGGATATCGTCTATGTACACCATACCCTTGCCACCTGCCTTGGCAGCGTTCCTACTACCTATCCCTATCGTCAACCTCTTGACCTTATCCAACCTCATACCTGATCCACTAAACTCCTTCAACGGTATGTCCCAACGCTCCCATATACCACTAGCTACCACCGCAGGATCACCATTGACCACCACCCTCCTACCTCCTTGCCAATCCTCCAACTCCAAATATAAGCCCTCCAAACTATTGCCCCCCTCCTGCGCTGTAGCTCCTATCTCAGCTACCTGCCAAACACCTACCACATTACCACTGGTACTTACACCTGAAAACCTTGCCCCTGCAACCAATGTGGTATTGTGACTAGTAACCGCCAACCCTATGTAAACCTGATTGGCCATAGTGATCGTCTGCGGGTTCCATACCATACTGGTCCAATTGACACCATCTACTGAATAGTAGCCATTGAACTGATTGCCTATACGCTCCAACTTGACCCATACAGGCTCACGTAACCCTATCTGCTCGGCTGTTGCTACAGAGCTGTCACTAGTACAACTACCACCAGTAGTAGGCCTAGACTGGAACCTGACACCATTGTTGCCTGTCATAAACACCGCTGCCCACACAGAACCAGCATCCAATGTCTCCCTGATCATCACACCTGCCTTTGACCATGGATCTGTGTCTGTAAGCCCATCTACCCTGGCTATTATAGACCCATTGCCAGTAAGCTGCTTGTAGACAAACCTAAACTCATCCGCTGTGTTCCATATGTCAGCACCCTTGCCATTCATCACTATCTCCCCTGGCGATAGCTCCACAAACGCAGCAGGATTGCCACGCAGGTATACAGTCAGGGTATCTACCCCTCCTACAGTCCAGTCCTGAGGACTGTCAAAGATCCTAGTCGCCTCAGAATAATAAGGTGGCTTGGTATTGTCATACTCAAACGGCATGGACTGACTGCCACCATGAACTATGGTCCTCTCCGCATATGGTGCACTACCATAACCTACAACAGAGCCTGTGCCATTGCCACCAGATGCAGCTACATTGCACTCTGGTGAACCACTGTGACCAAACCCATCAGACCAGATAAAGAAGATCTTCCTGCAGGTGTTGTCATATGACTCAAAGTCATCTACCACCGCATGGTCTATGGTACTAAATGACCAAACAGGCCCTACCCAAATAGGCGTACTTGCAGCCTGATTGACCTCATCTACCCGCCAATAATACGTAGTAGCATACTGCAACCCTAGATCACCAAGTCCCATCCTAGAACGATTCAGGACCTTCAAAGGTGTACTAGCACTACCAACCTGATCCTTGTCCATACCTAGATACACATGATGCTCAGCCACCTCCCTGCCTATCCTCCAGCTAAGTACACCATCCAAGGCCACACCACTAGCCCCATCTGCAGGTGTGGGATTGAATGCACGCACAGGTACCTGATAGAACCTCACCTCAGAAAGCCCACTTTGGCCTGTAGGTGCACCCCAATTGGACCTTACAGTCAGCCTGATGTACCTGGCAACAACACCTGACAGGTCTATGATGCTTGTAGGTCCAGTGGTCTCTCCTGGGGCCTGGGCAAGTTCATATGTACCAACCTCGGTCCAGGTATCGCCATCCTGCGATGCCTCTATAAGCACATCCTTTGCCCCAAAGCCTATGACGCCCTCTATGGATTGATTGGAGTTCCAGACCCAAAGCTGGTGTAGCTTATAGACATTATCGAACTGGTAGCTGATCCAGTCAGGCTTTGGGCCAGTGGCACTAGACAGCCACATATCGCTTTGGCCTGTGCCATGTTGGTCTGATGCATCTAGGCCTGATCGGTCTATGGTCTTATCTGGGCCCATCTCAGGCCTGTGGCTACTGGATGCAGTTGCACTAGTAGGCCTCAGTTCATAGGAATAGGGCTCTACAGTAAAGCTCCAGACCGAACCCTTTATGACCTGCCCTGTGTTATCGACCTCGTCTACCCTCCAATAATAGGTCTGGCCAAATACAAGGATGCCGAATGCATCGAAGGTGGTGCCAGTCTGCCCCTTGCT
>JARYLO010000196.1 GCA_029907605.1 Sedimentisphaerales bacterium | reverse complement strand
GTCAGGTCCCAAGGTATCTGGCGTAAGGCCCATGAGGGCGCAAAGGTCAAGTCCGTAAGCATAGGCCGCTACCCAAGGTCAAAGGCAGCTACTGTCACGATAACGATGGAACTTCCTGCCGTTGATGCCACATGGCAGACGGTCTATACGGTCTATGGCAGGGGCGACGTTGCTGTCACTGCCAGGTTCGATCCCAATAAGACCGACCTACCCTATATACCGAGGATGGGGATGCAGATGGTCCTGCCAGCAGGATTTGACCGGATCATGTGGCTGGGCCGCGGACCGCACGAGACGTATTGCGACAGGAAGGATGCAAGGGTAGGCCTTTACCAAGGGACCGTGGCAGAACAGTTCTATTGGGACTACACAGAGCCTGGCGAGAGTGGCAATAAGGTGGATGTCAGGTGGGTTGCATTGATGAACCGCAAGGGTATCGGGCTATTGGCAGTAGGCCAACCATTACTGAGTGTCAATGCACTTCACTACACCACCGACGACCTGCAGGCTGCTGAACACCCCTACCAGCTACCAAAGAGGGATATCACGGTCCTGAATCTCGACCTGATGCAACAAGGTGTTGGCGGCGACAATAGCTGGGGTGCCTGGCCGCACAAGGAGTACCTGATCCCATGCCGCCAGTACACCTACCGGTTCTGCCTGCGGCCAATAGATCGATGGATGGGGGACATACGAAACATCGCCACTGCAAGCATGGCCGTGCCATCCATTGAGAGGTGATTCATCTGGCTAGGAGGGCCTGGGACCTGCCCAGGCCCTCCAGCAAGACCTTACAGACCTCCAAGGATGCCTTCCTCTGGCAAAGGGGCAAGACCAGGTCTACCAATTCCCTGCTGACCCTTTCCAATCCAGCCCTATCTGCCAGCAATGACAGTACATGCTGGGCTATGGGTTCTGGGCTGCTGAAATATGGCACGAATTCCCTCACAACCGGCCTACCTGCCAGCAGGTTCACGAGGCTGAAGTACCTTGTCTTGACCAACCACCTTCCCACCAGGTGCCAGGCAATACGGTTTGCCTTGTACATGACCACCATCGGACAGCCGCCTGCAGCCACCTCCAGGGTCGCACTTCCGCTTGCAACCAGGGCAAGGTCAGAGGCCTTTGCAGTCTTATAGACCGTGTCTATCGAATAGTCATATCTGACTTGGCCGATCTGGTTGGCCTTCAGCCAGGCCTGCCATCGATCGTTGACAGCCACCACCGTAAACAAGGCCTTTGGATATGCCCGAGCGATCCTGGTTGCGACCTGTTGCATGGCAGGCCAAAGGGGCATGATCTCACTCGCTCTGGAGCCTGGCATAAGGGCAATCCGCGGCCCACATGAACGCAGGTCCTGATAGGACTTGGCATTTGCGCGTATATCCTCCAGCGTCTCAAGCATGGGATGGCCTACAAAGATGGCAGGCACTCCTCGCTGCTCGAACCATTCCTGTTCGAATGGCAATATGCAGCAGAGCAGGTCGCAAAGCCTCCTGAGCTTCCCTATCCGCCACTGGCCCCATGCCCACAATTGTGGTGCCACGTAGAAGATCGTCCTGATACCCAGGCCCTTTGCGCATGCTGCCACGTGCCAGTTAAACGACGGGCTATCGCAGACCACCACTACATCAGGCCTATTGGCCTGGATCGCATCGCGGATCTGCCCCAAGAGCCTCCTGAAGTACAAGACCTGTGCAAGCGACCCAAGCCCAACCTGGCCCCTAGAGCTGACATCCGCTAAGAGCCGACAACCTGCAGCGGCCATCTTTGGACCACCTATACCGCTGATCGAGGCCCCAGGCAGGCTGAGCCTGAGCTGCCTTATCAATGCAGCACAGTGCGCGTCAGCACTTGGTTCAATGGCACTGAAGAAGATCCTGGCCGCAGATGTATCCTGCATCATCGCCATTCTATTCGATAGATCTTACAAGGCCAGCCTCCAAGAGAAGACGGGCCTGTGCACCCTGCACAGGCCCGTCTGAGTTGTCAATAACAGATGGTGACTACTTGCCCAACCTTGTCAGTTGGATATCGTCTATGTACACCATACCCTTGCCACCTGCCTCGGCAGCGTTCCTACTACCTAT
>JARYLO010000195.1 GCA_029907605.1 Sedimentisphaerales bacterium | reverse complement strand
TGAATTTGTCTCCTGAAACTGTTATCGTCTCAGGCGGCAAATCCACCTTAATTCAGCTCAATTTTGCGCCCAGTTTTAGGGGAGGATTATAGTTTGTTAATTGCTCTCTTAACCCAATCGATGTCTTGCTTGAGCACAGCATCTGGCACCCTTAAGGGTCGCCACCAAGTTACCGCAGAATCGCACACCTTAGGCGCAACACTCAACAAGGCCAACCATATATACCCTATATTCCTCAACGTCCCCATTGCTTACCTCCTTTCGACCAATCTTTGCCAGGGCTTGTGGCCCTTGGATTGTAAATGCCTTCAACACGAGCTAAAAGCTCATTGTCTCCATAAGTGGCGTAATGAGTCTTTTCAGGGTAATAGCGATGCATCCGATAGCAGTCAGGATCGCGACTATTGAACCTATATATCTCGCCTAAGCTATTAGGCGTTCGGTCATCCTCAACGTTGTCTGGGATACCATCTGTATCACTGTGGCCAGGCCCCGTAAATCCTATCCTCTGGCCCCATTGCCCGTAAATAGCTATGTGCTTGAATTCGTGGGATATAGTGATAGCGACGCTATCAATCCCCTTTGCCCCAGGTATTTCCACTGCAACAGGCCTTTTTTGGGGTACGCGGTCGTCGTAAGCGCTAGTCAGCAACAAACTGTAAACTCGTTCTGCAATAGCTGCATCTCCTACACCTATGAATTCCATAGTCTTATGCGGAGAAGATAGACCACGTATGCCTGAGGTCCTTGAACCCCATAACCACTTTACTTTATCCATATCCTCGATGACCTGTCCTTCTCTCCACTAATAGTACCAGTTTGCTGTGTGAGCAGGTGGAGATTCGCCGCATCCACCTAGCAAGTTTACAAGTATCATACTGATAATCATGAATCCAAACCGAGCTATGTTCTTCATGGTATCCTCCCTGCTATTCTACCAGATCCTCTTCCGCAATATCGTTAGGTGGACTGTCAGGTGGCGGCCCTGGATTATTCCTCGCCAATGGATCAAAGAACACCTCAATAGTCTCTTGATCACTGCAAGATAGTCCTTCATAGGTCAGCGTTATCCTCTTTGGCCCAAAGGCTGAGTTACTGCTAGGCATACCTGTAAATCTAACACGAGTGACGCTGCCAGTGCCAACATATGGATTACCAGGTACATGTGGACTCCATATGCCCCTAAGCTCTCCAACGTCTTCTATGTACCATCGATACCTGCTCGGGTCAGCCCCGGGACTGGGTGCTGCAATACAGTCTATTTCCAGAATCGCAGGCTCTGAGTCATCAAACGAAAACTCATTGGCCCATGGATCGTCTATCTTACCATTGCCGTTCGCGTCCCAAGGATAGAGGATCCTGACATCCACTACAGTTATCTGGAGCGTGCCTGTACTACCAGCAGTCCACCAACTGTACGGCTTATAATGTAAGTATAGTACCACCTGACCGGCATTGACCGCCTCAACCACAAGTGTATGTGGGGCACGACTGACCGGCCAGCTCTTGGTACTATGACTGCCATCTATCACCACTTTCGTACCCTGCTTTACCCTTATGACCTCTGGAGAATTCCCTACAGCCTCCAACACAAGCTCCCCAGAATAAAGATCACTAGGAGCCCACAATAAACTCAAGCTCGTCGTATCCCCCTTGCACATAAATTTGCCAGGATCTGCCTCCTCGGATTCTGGGACACGATCAACATCAAGGTCAATGTCAAATAGATAAAGCCTCTTAAAGTCCCAGTCACTCAGACCCCACCAATTGGTGCCTACAACCGTCACATAGTACTTGCCCGGAGCATGATATCTGGCTAGCCGATAAGAATAGTAGTATCCATCATACTGCTGAAGGCATGTCCCACCGCCCAAAGACCAATCCCAGTCTTCTATACATGGATTCTCCGAGCAATCCTCTGCCCACCAAGGATAGTTGACATCATACGGACTAGCCATCGCCCCAGGACAAAACATGAAATCCTGAACCCTTTCCATACGGCATCAACATAATAAGTGGAGCCTGCGGCCAGCTGTACAGCTTGCCATCTAAAACTACCAACACAAGCCCAATAACCAATACCAAGCCCTTTGCTTCCCTGTTCGTCATCATAGCTACTGGCCCTCCTTGGAT
>JARYLO010000194.1 GCA_029907605.1 Sedimentisphaerales bacterium | reverse complement strand
ACATACCAAGGGAAGGACATAGCCCAAGCCTCTCATCCCAACCAGCTACAGACCAGCATGCAATTCACATTCGTATTTCACCGGGAAAGGCCAAGGCAGACGCATCCCAGCTTCCCGCCAAGACAGAATGCGAGCTGTCCTAATCATAGCAAATCAGGATCCGGATAAGCTAGCAACCAAAGCAACTATACCTCGACGGGTGAAGTATGAAGATAAGATGCCTGTCATTGCGGTGCCTGCAAAAGCGTATGGTTCTTGAGGTTTAGCGTTGGCTTGGAAGGTGCATTACCCTCGCCAGATTGCATTTGTGACGCACGTGAAATCGGTGGTTACCGACTGCATGGCAATAGCCCTTGGTCCACAATCTCCGGCCGCAACACTGGCCATTAGCGACCTGGCTAGCCGATCCAGATGGTGGCAACGCAGAGGTGTTCGTGTATGCCATTGGCTATTCAGTAGGCTTCACACTACCTTGTTTGGCATTGCTGCACCAAACGGAAATATCGCTAAGACCGCCTTTCCGCCCAATGACCGCTCGATCCGCATCAGCTCGTTATATTCAGCGACACGCTCAGAACGGGATACGGACCCAATCTTTACTTGCCCAACCCCAGTACCCACGGAGAAGTCTGCCTCAAAAGGCAGCTCCGTCTCGCCTGAACGATGGGATATGATCGCGTGTAGGCCATTGTCTAGTGCAAGGCGAATCGTGTCCAGTGTCTCGGTGATCGTCCCGATCTGGTTGGCCTTTATCAAGACGCAGTTGGCTGCGTCACGCTCGATGCCAATCTTGACACGTGCAGGATTTGTCACGAACAGATCATCTCCCACGACCTGGATGCGGTTGCCAGTCCTTTCCTTGAACATCGCGAAGCTCTCCCAATCCTCTTCATCAAACGGGTCCTCGATAGAGACAATGGGGTAACGACCCATCCAGTCAAGAAGGAGGTCTGCAAGTTCTTCAGCAGTCAGGTGGAGATCCTCCTTTGCCAAGTGGTACTTGCCATCCTCGTAAAACTCTGATGCGGCCAGATCCAAGGCAATAGCCATGTCCTTGCCCGGCCTAAAACCTACACGGCCGATGGCCTCCATGATCAGTTTGAGAGGTTCTTCATTGGATTCAACTGGCGGTGCATAGCCACCCTCATCACCGACCGTAGTAGGCCAACCCCGCTCCTGGATAATACCCTTGAGATGGTGGAATGTCTCTGCAGCCCACCGCGTGGCCTCCTCAAAGGTCGGGGCACCAATAGGCACAATCATGTACTCCTGAATGTCAGATGAGCCGATGGCGTGTTTGCCCCCGTTGAGCACATTGATCAAAGGTATGGGCATGATGTATGCCTGGTGCAAGGGCTTGCCAAAGAGCTCTGCCACGTACTCATAGAACTGAAGTCCACGTGCAATGGCACCAGCCCTCAGGCAGGCAATGGAGACTGCTAGTATGGCGTTGGCGCCCAGACGAGACTTGTTCTCAGTCCCATCCAGCTCTATCATCTTCTGATCGATACCCCGTTGATCGGTCACGTCAAAGCCGATCAAGGCCGGTGCGATGATCGCATTGATGTTCCTGACCGCCTTCAATACACCCTTGCCATGATATCTCTGAGGCTCATTATCCCTTAGCTCAACCGCCTCATACTTGCCGGTAGAAGCCCCTGATGGCACCATGGCCGAGACTTTAGTGCGGCGATCCAGATATACAGTAGCCTCCACCGTGGGATTGCCCCTTGAGTCCAATAGCTCTTGTGCTGTGATGCGGAATATGTTCATAGGCTACTCCTTGTCATCGTTCTCAGCTCATCCAAACTATCAAACGAATAAGCAGGAGCCAACCGCGCCGTCAAACCACTTAAGCTGGTGGCCTGCGGAAAAACGATCACGAGCTAACGGCTCGTGCCCAGTATCTAGCAAGCGTCAACCGCCCACAACAACCAGGAGACACAGTATAACAGGCCTGCTACTACTGCACAACTAGAGATTTGCTCCAACCTTGGCAAGTATTTGACAACGACCTGGTTCTCTGTTAGGGCTAGCGAGCTCGACCAGATATCTGGCTATATCCCTACCCATTGTCAAGACAGAAAATTGTAGAATTTAAGATAGATTCACCGCCTATTGTTACAGCAGTTGGG
>JARYLO010000193.1 GCA_029907605.1 Sedimentisphaerales bacterium | reverse complement strand
GGAAACGATGCCGCGCCGTTTGCAGAGAGGTCCATCGTACACAGCGGCCGCCAATCCATGCCGCTTACTTATGACAATACCAAGTCTCCATATTATTCGGAGACCACCAGGCAATTCGAGACATCGCAGGACTGGACGGCCCACGGGGTCAATACACTCACCATCTATCTGCAGGGCCAGGCCGCTGCCTTCCTAGAGGTTGCACCGGACATGATCATCATGAATGGCACAGGTGCAGACATCTGGGACACCTCAGACCAATTCAGGTTCGTATATAAAAGGCTTAGCGGCGATGGTTCTATCGTGGCCCGGGTCGAGTCCGTTGGTAATACCCACCAGTGGGCAAAGGCAGGTGTGATGATCCGTGAGACCTTGGAAGGGGGGTCGAGACATGCCTTTGTTGCCGTTACCCCGCTCAATGGCGTGGCGTTCCAGCGCAGGCTTGAGACCGGTCAGGCCAGCTACAACACCAACCAAACAGGCCTGGCTGCCCCATACTGGGTCAGGCTCACGCGTAGCGGCGATACCTTCATTGGTGAGTGTTCTGCTGACGGGCTCAATTGGACCCCTGTCGGAGGTTCTGCTCCAGGCTCTATGGCGACCATCAGTATGGCCAAGGACGTGTATATAGGCCTGGCCGTCTGTAGCCATGACGCAGCACTGGTCTGTGGCGCAAAATTCTCCAACGTGAGGGCTACAGGCAATGTCACAGGTACGTGGGAGGTGGCAGAGATCGGCCTGGCACAGGTGGCAGGCAACGAACCTGGGCCGTTCTATCTGATCGTAGAAGACAGCTCTGGCAATGGCAAGTTAGTGGCAAGTCAGGCCGGCTGGATGATCGCATCCGGTGCCTGGGAGAGGTGGGATATACCTCTGGCCCAACTTGCAGATGCTGGGATCAACCTAAGGTCTGTTCGCAAGCTCAGTATTGGCATTGGAGACCGCAACGCACCCAAGGCAGGTACGAGGGGCAAGATCTACATAGATGATATCCGCCTGACGCGGGTGACGCAGTAGAGGCCGAAGTCCTTATATAGGACAGCGGGGCCCGGTCATGCCGGGCCCCACTGGTCTGCGGGTGGCGTTTGGACACATAGGGTTGACCTTGGACCTATAAAAGGCTATAGTTAAGTCTGGCCTGGTCATGTGCCGAAATAACAAGGGTCTGGGCCTAAGATCAGACCGGTCAGCGTACCCATAGGGTGGTATGCCATGCGGCCCGTCAGAACTACTTGTGAAGGAGGAATGAACATGCCTAGAACGATCAGCACCTCAGTATGTCTTTCCCTTGTGCTTGTTGGGCTGTGCCTTGCTGAAAGCGTGGAGGTCCTGCCTGAGGCGGATACATATGTATCTGATACTACCGTCAATGGGGGCCTCACATACATGTACCTAAACGACACGGCCAATACAGCGGCCTATATACGCTTCAACCTAGCCGAGCTTGGGGTCAAGCAGGTCCAAAGCGCATCCCTTGTGTTGAGGTCCTCTGGCAATGCCCCCCGCAATGACAACCTCGTGAATGCGCGGTTTGTCCTCAATGGACTCGATAACGTGCCAGGTAACACTCCTCAGGATTGGAGCGAGCTAGAGCTCAACTCTGCCACCGTTGGTGCCGAATGGCGGACCAACAATGGGGAGCCACTGGTCAATGTAACGGTGTTGGATGACACAGTACCTGGTATCACCGAGTCCCTCCAGCGTGTGACAGCCAATTACTACGACCCTGGTGCATTCATCATCACCGTATCGGGCGATCCATTGGTCCAGTTCATCAACTCTAGGGTGGCTGACGACGGACTTGTCACATTTGTCATCATATTCCCTGGCAGCCTGGGCAGGGGCTATGGGATAGTAAGTAAGGAGCATGAGAATGCCGAATGGCATCCAAGGTTGCAGTTGGAGGCCACCCTTGGACCCAAGACCGCTGCAGCAAGGCCCAAACCTTCGAACAACGCGACTGAGGTGCCAAGGGATACAGAGCTATCTTGGACTGCCGGTGATACCGCTGTTTCGCATAACGTGTATCTCGGTACCAGCCTGGAGGACGTGACCAAGGCCACGGTTGATCAACCCTTGGGCGTGCTGGTCAGCAAGGGGCAGACTGGCACCACCTTCGATGCATTCGGCATCCTTGTATTTGGCCAGACCTATTATTGGAGGGTAGA
>JARYLO010000192.1 GCA_029907605.1 Sedimentisphaerales bacterium | reverse complement strand
AATACACTGCCAGGATTGGCCCTGGATGCATTGTTTACGTCGTCGAAGCCAGTGCCAAGGTATACGTCGTGTGTACCCGGATAGACACCCGCAGTCCAGGAAAGCTCAGTATCACGCGGCACATCGGTCTTCCCGTCCTCTGGGCTAGGTTTGGTGGCCACGCCGGCCGACCTGCCTCCTGCCATGGCAAGAAGGACCTCTGCTGGGCTGAGTGCGTGGCTGTAGATCTGGACATCGTCCAATAGACCAGTGTAGTATCTGGTGCTATTGGCCATCCGGCCCAAATACATGTATGAAAGCTCGAAGTCAGACGGCCCGTATGCAGCTTGACTGATTAGTTTACCGTCTATGAACAACTGCGCCTTATTCTCTTGACTGCTCCAGACCGCGGCCACATGATGCCATTGGTTATCACTGACCAATACTGGATTCACTGGTGCACTCGCAGCCGCGCCCTTCTCAGGATCAGAGTGAATAAACGCATTTGGCGAATAAAAGGAAAGCTCACCACCCCGCCAATACGTGCCCGCGGCCTCAATATGCACCGTCATCTCATTCTCAGGTCCAAAGCCACCTCCAGTGGTGTTATCGCCTGCCCAGAAGATGGTGTTGATACCAGCCGGGGTACCAGTGTTGATCCAACAGGCAAAGGAGCCCTCACCGGACTTCATCCCCATAGCTGAGCCTGGCAGGACTACAGCACCGCTGCCTGCAAATTGCAACGCCCCGGTATACTTGCCTCCTAGGGCCCATTGCGTGTTGCCTTCTAAGGTCCCGTCGTGACCATTGCCGCTTGAATTGGGCGCGATATTGCCAGAGGTCTCATCAAGCTTTAGATGCACAACAAGCCTGCCAAATGTGTTACCACAGAGTATCAAACCCACCATACCTACCAGAAACCATCGCTTGGCTCCCATACTCATCTCCTCACCTAAATATGCACCATAACCTCCGCCCGCCAGGGGCAGACGTGCCCCAACCACTGTCAGGCCTGATAATTTGATCTTACCACTCAATCCTGCCTCTGGCAATACAAAGTTAAAATGCTATTGCCCGGCCTCGGGTACATGTGTAAGAAATGTCCCAGACCTTCCAACCCGCGTCCCAGGCAGTGTCCCGGTCGGTAGAGGAGACCAGGGAAAATTGGCCAGAAAGCCAGCACCTGACGGTCTTCTTAAAGGGAGGATGAATCTGAAAGGTCTATGGTCAGGCATTATGAGGTGATCCGAAGATCACTATTGTTGACCTTGTCGGCGATGGGATTCTAGACCTGCATGCTGTTGAAGGCCTCGATCTAGCCAAGAGTTTGTGTTCTTGGACCACCAAGTTCCGCAACGTCTGGGCATCTGCTTGTCATCCGACCCTGCAAGCCTTTCGATCCTTGAAACATTACGAGATAGGCCTCGAAATGCCAGTAATCCTGAGCACAGGAACACCAGGATCTACACAAGAGTCTGAACACAAACGTCTTTATGCCTTTGCCAGAAGATGGCTATCGCTGCGTCCAGGTCGCCTGGCCGTCTCAACAATCGCCGTCTGACGACAGACTTAGCTTATGACGCGAAATTGGGCATGCAAAGATCAATAGGTCATCCATGATTATACACTTGGAGTTAATCGTTTATGCATTCTTATCCGACACACCATAAGCCAAACCTTATGTTATGTTACGGGCTCTTATCTTTCTGCTCCGCTTGCTTGTCCTTAAGTTTCTCTTCAGCCTCCTTAAGGGTGGCTCGCACTATGTCAATGTTCTTACTTCTCGGGTACTTGGCCAAGGTTTCTTCACATATCGAGACCACCTGTTCCAGATTCCCTAGCAAGGCCTGTATTTCACCATAACTGTACATCACCTCCTCGCGTATGGGAAACTCATCCGGCAGCCCAGCAGCCATTGCAAGAAAACCATTTGCCCTCTTGGCCAACCCATTGACTACAGTAGAAGACTTGGCCGACACCACTTGGCCTTGCTCGGCCATCTTCTCGAGTTGTCTACAGGTCTCTATCCCAAGCCTCGCTGCACATAGCCGGGCAATGATAGAACCCTTGCACTTCTCTACTACCTGCTCCAACTTGGCTACGGTCCTTGGCGTATTGCACAGGCCAGAGACGACAAAGACCAGATCATTCGGTTCTGATAGGATGGAGAGGGCCTGTTTCTCCGATGGACCTGGCTGGGTAACCACTATATCCCTACCCATTGTCAAGACAGAAAATTGTAGAATTTAAGATAGATTCACCGCCTATTGTTACAGCAGTTG
>JARYLO010000191.1 GCA_029907605.1 Sedimentisphaerales bacterium | reverse complement strand
CGCAGGCAGAGCCCCAGGATAGTACCGCCACCTCTTGTCCGCCTGAGAAGGTCGTCCGACTTGCCAAGGAGACTGCCTGTCCCTCCATTGCTTACACCTATACAGAGCCGATCGTCTACTACGAATACACCATCGATAGTTCCAGATTGGCAAGACAGGCGGGCATTCGGAACGTGCTGGTAACGGCCGCATATGTCAACCCGGACCCATGGCAGCAGCTTCTTTCCTGGACCGATGCGGCAAACATAGACCTGAAGTTCATGTCGGACCAGATGTATGCGGAGATCTGTTCTGGCAGGCTCGGCCCTGTGCTGGATGCAATAGTGGCTGCCAAGAAGGCCAATGTCTGGGTGGAGATCACCAACCTGGTCATCCCTACACTCAATGACCTTCCAGCAGCTTTTAGGGAGCTGGCTAAGTGGGTAAAAGCAAATTGCGGGCCTGAGACCCCGCTGCATTTTTCTGGCTTTTGGCCCAGATACAAGCTGCAACACCTGCCCCCTACACCGGCAGCTACATTGGAGACCGCCAGGCAGATCGCACTTGCCGAGGGGCTCTGGTTCGTATACATGGGTAATGTCATTAGTCCTTCAGGCCAGACCACATTCTGCCCTGGCTGTGGTAGGGCCCTGATCGAGCGCAGTGGTTTTGCAGTGATCGCCAATAGGTTGGACAATGGCAGATGTCCTGGCTGTGGAAGGGATATACCAGGGGTCTGGACATGACAAGGCGGTCCTTCATAATTGCAGTAACAGGCCTGGTATGGTTGATACTGAAGGATGGCCTGAAGGCCCGGGTTTGTTCGATCGAGGGGGTATGGTGCGAGCCTTTGGGTGCCTATCCTGGAAGGTTGGTGGACCTGTGGACAGTAACCACTGAGGGGATATGGTTAGGTTAAGACCGAGTATCTGGAGGATCACTACCATGTGGATCGGATTGATAGGGGCGGCTGTGTGGGCAGGCGGGCCAGTAGAGCGTGATCTGGTCTGCTCTCTGGCAGGTTTTTGGTACCCGGCAGAGCCGGATGAACTGAGAGGGCAGCTCAAGGGCTTCTTTGAATCTGCGTCTTTGTCGGTTCCCGCCAGGCAGGATGTGATCGGCCTGATCCTGCCGCACGCAGGTTACGCGTATTCTGGACCAACTGCAGCAAAGGGCCTTGCCGCAGCGGGTAGGCGTTACCACAGGGTCATAGTCATAGGGCCGAGCCACCGCTATCCAGCAGGGGACTTCCTGATCGTCCCTCGCGTTAGGTCCTTCAAGACCCCACTTGGGGCAATACCCATAGATCAGCAGGTAGTAGATAGGCTGGTTGCAGGGCAGGTCTTTCGGGACATCCCTAGTGCCTTTCAAGGCGAGAACAGTATCGAGATCCAGTTGCCTCTGCTGCAGTACCACCTTGGCGATGGATTTAAGCTGGTGCCTATCATGGCAGGTCACTGCTCATTGCAGACCATCCGTCAGGCAGCAGAGCTGCTCAAGGCCTGCGTAGATCCCCAGACCTTGGTAATAGCCAGCTCGGACTTTACGCACTATGGCCGCTCATACGGCTATGTGCCATTCACTGACGACCTGCCCAGGAGGATAAAGGAGCTGGATATGGGCAGTCTTGGCCCAATACAGGCCAAGGACCCGAATGCATTCCTCCAGTACATACAGAGGACTGGTGCGACGATCTGCGGATATATACCTGTGGCGGTCCTCCTGGCCATGATGCCCCCAGATGCAAAGGCAGAATTGATACAATACACTACATCCGGCCAGATCACTGGTGACTGGAGCCAGTCTGTCAGCTATATGTCAGTGGCGTTCCTTGGTACCTGGCCAGGGGCAAAGGGATCTGGTCTGTCGCAGTATGACAAGGCCACGCTCTTGAACCTTGCCCGTAAAACCATCGCGTTCTACTTGGAGCAACGCAGGACCCCGACGCTGGCAGACCTTGGGATCCAGGTCAGCGATGCCTTGAAGGTCCCCAGGGCAGCCTTTGTTACCTTGAAGCGGCGTGGCCAACTGAGGGGTTGTATCGGTGATGTATACCCTAGGCGGCCTTTGTATGAATCCGTTATTGACAATGCGATCAATGCGGCGGTCCGAGACCCTAGGTTTGCCCCAGTGACGGCCAGTGAATTGGGCCAGCTCCATATCGAGATCTCTGCATTGACCGTCCCTGAGCCAATAGACTCCCCAGAAAAGATCAGGCTTGGTGTGGATGGCATCATCCTGACCAAGGCCGGTAGATCCGCATTGTTCTTGCCGCAGGTTGCGCCCGAACAGGGTTGGAACATCCAACAGACCCTTGAACACCT
>JARYLO010000190.1 GCA_029907605.1 Sedimentisphaerales bacterium | reverse complement strand
GGCCGTTGCCACTGGAGTCTTTTGCAACCTGACCAGATGCCTCATCGAATCTCCACCAGCCCGCCAACCCCCCTACCGAAAAAGACCAGGTATCGCCGGTCAGAACAGTGCCCTCAGGCATGATGCTGTCGATCCGCCAGTAGTACCTGGATCCGTTTGCCAGGCCAGCAAGTTGCACCAGACAATGATTGGGCTCCAGGTCGGCAAGCGGCTGCATCTGATTGGGATCAAATCCCAAGAACAACTGCTGGCCCTTGACACCTGCAGGTGGCGTCCATCTCAATATGTCCTGGCCTACCCACATGTGACCTCCATCTGCAGGCCTGGGTTTGATGGCCTTTGTGGGCCTAGGCTGAAAGAATTGGACCTCAGAAAGTCCGATCCTGCCAGACCTGCTGAAGCCTGCGATCCGGTCGAACCTGACCCTTGAGGCCTTCAGGCCATTGAGCCTTACCACCGTGGGCTCGTCATAGTCATCCGTGCCCTCTGCACGACCGAAGCTGACCCCTCTTGCGACCAACTGCCAGCCAGAATCCTGGCCCCAGATCTGGATGTCTGCCTGCCTTAATCCTAGATCCGTCCGATCGACTTCATTGTAATTCCAGACGAGCATCAGGTCCAATTCCACAGGCTCGACAAACTCCAGTTCGATCTGCGTGGCCTTTAGCCCAGAAGACAAGAGAAACATATGGTTGGGGTCTGTGTCATGTTCTATCAACTCGTCCTGATCCCGCTGCATAAGGCCTTGGCCGTCGATCAAGGCTGCCGCATTGCACTCCTGCGGACCTGCATACACGATTGCCCTTGCAGGAAGGACCTGTTGGCCTGTATGGGGCAGGTAACGATTTACAAATTTCAGTACATACGGTTGCGATCGGACCTTGAATGGCCCTGCGACCTGGGCAGTGAATACCACTGGTCTTCTTATCTTGGCCGGCTCTCGCCACGAGAGCGTGCACGTGCCGCTTAAGCCATAAGCAAAGCTCAATGTACGATCGTACCTGCCACTGTCCAGTATGCGGACCTTTGGCGGTGGAGGTCTGCGGCCGTTTACCTCGAGCGTTACCTGTTCGCCCATAGGACCTAGCAGCTCATGCCCGATCTGGTATTGGCCCAAAAGCCCCTTGACCGTCACCCTACTTACCAACGGTTCGCCGATCCCATCGAGGGTCAGCTCGGTCTCCGCTGTAATGACGATGGCGCTTCGTTCGGGCCTGGGGGAGGAGCCCGCTGCCGTCCATGTGTCCCCGCGCCTGTCCTTGCGGTTCATAGACCAGTGGACCACACGGTAGGTACCTGGTTCCAGGACATAGGCCTTGTGCCTCGGTCTGAGCCGAAAGGCACTATCACTGTCGGCTAAGGTCACACTGGCCAGGGCCTCCGGAACCCTTAGGAATCCTACGGCCTCATCGTCTGCCCTTTGCCAGCGGAGCCTGCGGCCGTCAGGTGTGACATCGATCCAGTATGGCGCGCCATTGACATCCACCAGCTTGCCGGTAGGGATATATAGGCCGTTGCCTTGGTCGTCCTCGAGGATGATCCTGTCACTGCGGCCAGCGAAGATGCCATCTCCATCCAGGTCCAATACATCACAGCGGAGGTCCATCTGCCCGATATGCACCTGCCCCACATACCGGCAGGCAGGAGATATGTGGCAAATGATCCGGTCCTGCATGAAACTGGCCTGTACCGCTAGGTGGTATGTGAGAGGGCCATCTGGCCCATCCGATCGCACGGCTACAGGGTCAAATCTCACAACAGTATCGCTCCTGCTCCGCCGAACATTGCCTGTGATCTGCTGTTCGTCATCCAGATGCCCATCGCCATCAGTGTCTATGTAGAGGCAGTCATATGGCTTGTCGGTGCCAGAACGGGCTAGGAGGAACCACCTCGAGCCCCACCGGCTCCTGTGGCCAGGCCAGGTACCGAACAAGGGCTTACCCTCTTTCAGGGCTGGCAACCGGACACCCGGCGGGGCCACAGTGCTCAGGTCTACATTCCGGCCCATCGCCCGGAGCTGCCACCTCCTTTCCAACCTCAGACCCACCTCGTACTGGAGGGCCTGTTCGGTCTGGCCCTGCTCAGGCTGACCTACCACGATAGAGAATGGCAGGATTACCCAGATCAACCCACAGAACCAGACCTTATCAGGCATGCCCATTGTCAACTCCCTTTATTTTCCGCGATCAACAAAGAATTCTACATACAGCTTTGTATCAACGCAAGCCCAGGGGGCCAGCCGTAATTGTCCCAAGGATTGTGGGGGAAAGTGGCAGGGGGCTATGATCTGCACCAGGCCTTAATTGCCCCTAACCCCTCCTTCC
>JARYLO010000018.1 GCA_029907605.1 Sedimentisphaerales bacterium | reverse complement strand
ATAGGTAGTAGGAACGCTGCCGAGGCAGGTGGCAAGGGTATGGTGTACATAGACGATATCCAACTGACAAGGTTGGGTAAGTAAGAACACTTCTATCTAGGTTATATGGGGCCTGTAGGATCTACAGGCCCCATCTTTATTGGCCAAACGCACACAACAACCTGCTTTCCCAATGGGGCTGGTTGCGATATCCTTTGTGGCCATGGGTATGTACATAAGGATAGCGGATCTGAAGGACTACATAGGCAAGCAGGCAAGGATTGCTGGGTGGCTATACCATGGCCGTTCTGCAGGCAAGCTACTGTTCCTCTTGGTACGGGATGGCAGTGGGATATGTCAGTGTGTGGTCGAAAAAGGGAAGGTACACGACGACCTTTTTGCCCAGCTTGACCACCTAGGACAGGAGTCCTGTCTAGAGGTGACAGGACTGGTCAGACAGGAACCCCGCAGCCCTGGCGGATACGAGTTGGCCGTGACAGGGGCAAGGATAATCGCCAAGGCGGAAGGCTACCCTATCACACCAAAGCCCCATGGGATCGACTTTCTGATGCGCAACCGTCACCTGCACCTAAGGTCCAGGATCCCGTGGTGCATAGCCAGGATCAGGCACACCGTGGTGGATGCCATACGGCGGTTCTTCAATGACAGGGGCTTTACATTGGTTGATACGCCTATCATCACCACCATTGCCGGCGAGGAGGTAGGATCGTTGTTCAGGCTGGACTATTTTGGTCAACCTGTGGCACTCACCCAGACCGGCCAACTGTACCTAGAGGCAGCGGCTGCCAGCCTCGGACGGGTGTATTGCTTTGGCCCGACCTTCAGGGCGGAAAAGAGCAAGACCAGGCGTCACCTGACGGAGTTCTGGATGGCCGAACCTGAGGTGGCCTTTATAAACCTATCTGGGCTGATAGAACTCGCCGAGGACCTGGTCTGCGCAATAGTCGAGCGTGTGCTTGAGGATAATCACCCTGAACTCGAGACCATAGGCGCGGATATTGAGGCCCTGGCACGTGTCAGCAAGCCATTCTACAGGCTGACATATACGCAGGTAGCTGACTTATTGACCTCAAGCAAGACCCAGCAATTCATGCAGGATCAGCTCCAAGTTCTTGTGGCCAGACGATCAGAGATCACTAGCCGCATAGCCGAGCTCGAGGCCGTCTTGGCAGGTTCTTCCAAGCAATGGCAACGCGATAAGGCCGCTGCTGAATTGATCGAATTGAGGTCTGAATTGGCAGATCTAGAACTGAGGATAGAGAATAACCCCAAACATGCCCAACTTGCCGCCCAGTTCCAATGGGGCAAGGACCTAGGCGGTTCAGACGAGACGATCGTCTCGCAGATGTTTGATAAACCGGTATTTGTCACGCATTACCCCCGCCAGGCAAAGGCATTCTATATGAGGCAGGACCGTAGCGATCCTAAGGTAGTGGAGAACTTCGATCTACTGGCACCAAATGGGTTCGGGGAGATCATAGGTGGCTCGATGCGCGAGGAGGACTACGAACTCTTGGCAGCGAGGATGGACCAAGAGGGCCTCAAACAAGAGGATTACTGGTGGTACCTAGACCTGCGGAGGTACGGTTCCTTTCCACACGGTGGCTTCGGGCTCGGCCTGGAACGTACGGTCGCCTGGATCACAGGCCAAAGGCATGTCCGCCAGTGCATCGCCTTTCCTCGTATCATGGATAAGCTGTATCTCTAAGCCTCCTTTATGCAGACATGGACCATAAAAGGGCTATTAGATCTTGCCACCGGGTACCTTGCTGATAGGGGTGTTGACTCGCCAAGGCTCTGCGCTGAGCTGTTGTTGGCAGAGGTGCTCGGCAAACCACGGATAGGGCTGTATACACACTTTGACCAGATCGTCGATGGGCCTGCCTTGGATCGCCTGCGAGACCTGCTTAGGAGGGCAGGTAAGCACGAACCAGTGGCCTACCTGGTAGGACGCACGGAGTTCTACTCACTCCAGATAGAGGTAAATCCAGACTGTCTCATCCCCAGACCCGAGACGGAGCTGCTGGTGGAAAGAGGGATAGAGTTCCTACGGGCAAGGAGCGGTCCGCAGTTGGTCCTGGATCTTGGCACAGGCAACGGCTGTGTGGCAGTGGCAATAGCAATCAATTGCAGCCAGGCCAGGGTCATAGCAACGGACATATCGGAAAGGGCCCTGGCAGTGGCTGCAAGGAACATCCATAGACATGGCCTGTCCGAGCAGGTCAGTCTATTGGCAGGCGATTTATTCGAACCGTTGGGCAGGCCAGGGGACCTTGGGGGTTTTGACCTGATAGTCTGCAATCCGCCATACGTAGCCACACCGGACCTTGCCCAATTGGCCCACAATGTCCGGGATTATGAGCCGAGGGTAGCACTTGATGGAGGCTCGGATGGCCTACAGGTCATCAAGAAGATCGCTGAAAAGGTCGGTGATTATCTAAGGTCGGGCGGGGCCTTGATGATGGAGATAGGTTACCAGCAGGGCCCAGCGGTGTTGAGTATCATAAAGGCCCATGGCCTCGTAGGCCCCAGGCTTTACAAGGATTACCAAGGTATAGATAGGGTTCTGGTTGCATCCAAGCCCTAAGAACATCCCTGTTGAAAGGGCTAGATATGCATCGTTTCTTTGTCAGCCAAGGCAGTATAGACAGCCAGAAGGTCACCCTTGGACCTGACAGGGCACATCAGATCAGGCACGTCTTGAGGCTAGGCCCAGGTGACAAGATCGCCATCATGGATAACACAGGCTGGGAGGCCATCGTAGTCCTACAAAGGATCAACAAGACCGCCGTAGAGGGGACGATCGTAGAAAGGCACCTGGTAACTACTGAATCCAAGGTGGATCTGGTCCTGTACCAGGCCTTGATACCAAGGGACAGATTTGAGTTCGTACTCCAGAAGTGTACCGAGATAGGGGTCAGGAGGTTCGTCCCAATGCTGGCCGACCGGTGTAAGGTGCGGAATCCAAGACCCAGGCTCGATAGGTGGCGTAAGATCATCACCGAGGCAGCAGAGCAATCAGGCCGGGTGATCTTACCTGAGGTGGCCGAACCTGTGGATTCACCTGTGGTCTTGTCTGCAGGGCGGCGGCCAGGCCTGAGGCTGCTGGCAGTGCCAGGCGATTCAGGCCAGCCCTTGCACAAGCTCCTGCCAGGGCCCAGCAGCGGCCCTGTGGAGCTCTGCATAGGCCCAGAAGGTGGTTTTAGTGAACGCGAGCACCAACTGGCAAACAGTGCATGCTGGCTGAAGGTCTCGATGGGCAGGCGGATCCTCAGGGCAGAGACCGCTGCAGTGGTAGCATGTGCCTTGATACTATATGAACTTGGACAGATGGAGCCTTAGATGGGCAGGCTGTTTCTGATTGCGACCCCCATAGGTAACCTTGGGGATATCACATTGCGGGCCATAGAGGTCCTAAAGCAGGTGGATCTGGTGGTAAGTGAGGACACCAGAAGGACCGCCATACTCCTGAGGCATCTGGGCATTTCCAAGCCCCAGATATCATTCGGGCAGCACAACCAGATGCGTGTACTGGGCAAGATCATGGACAGGCTGCGTTCAGGCAGCTCGATCGCCCTTGTGGCCGACGCCGGTACCCCTGCCATCTCTGACCCCGGCCTGGTACTGGTCAGGGCAGCCTTAGAGGCAGGGATCGAGATGACGATGATCCCAGGCCCTACCGCATTCGTCATGGCCTTGGTCCTATCTGGCCTGCCAACCAGCAGCTTTACGTTCAAGGGCTTTCCCCCGCGCAGGCCTGGTCCCAGGCGTCGGTTTCTGCAGGCAGATGCCGAAAGCCCACATACCTTGATCTTCTATGAGAGCCCCCACCGGCTCAGGGCCTTCTTAGAGGATGCCCTTGGTGTATATGGCGATCGCAGGGCGGCCTTGGCAAAGGAGTTGACCAAGGTCTTCGAGTCGGTCCAACGCGGCACGCTCTCCCAGCTACTGACCAGCCTACCAGATAGGCCAAGGGGCGAATTCGTGGTAGTCATAGAGGGCTCAGGCACAAAAAAGGGCCGGGGTGGCGAGAGCTTCGAGGGGATTTAGGGAGATTCCTAAGGGAGGACCCCGGCCCTTGAGGGTACAAATCCATGTTATACATCATGGAGCAGACTGCACGTCCTTGTCAAGCGTAACTATCAGATCCGCTGTCGTTCAAGACTAATTATTTAGCGTTGACCTTTGTGGCCTGAAAAGTTAAGGTAAATCGCTTTGTTGTAAGGGCTTAGTCTTGAGGATAGGTGTTAGATGATAAAGAGGACATGTACTTGCGGGCAACTGAGGCTCGCCGATTGTGGCAAGCAGGTTGCCCTTGCAGGGTGGGTTCATTCGTACAGAGACCATGGTAACCTTGTGTTCGTGGATCTGCGGGACAGGGAAGGGATCACACAGGTGGTCTTCAATCCAGAAAAGGACCCTCAGATCCACCGATTGGCAAGGAGCCTTAGATGCGAATGGGTCATTGCAGTTGAAGGCCTGGTCAGGCCGAGGGGACAGGGCCTGGAGAACCCCAAGCTCCCAACCGGCCAGATAGAGGTCATCGCCACAAGGCTGCAGATACTCAATACCGCCAAGACACCACCATTTGACATAGATGCTGCTGACAAGACCAATGAGGAGACGAGGCTGACCTACCGTTATATAGACCTGCGACGCCCTTGCATGCAACATGCCCTCAGGGTCAGGCATAGGGTGATGATGATCGTAAGGCAGTTCTTCGACAGTCTTGGATTCTGGGAGATAGAGACCCCTATGCTGGCCAAGAGTACTCCTGAAGGCGCCCGCGACTTCCTTGTGCCCAGCAGACTGGTGCGGAACTGCTTCTATGCCCTGCCCCAATCCCCGCAATTGTTCAAGCAGATACTGATGGTCGCAGGTGTGGAAAGGTACTTCCAGATCGTCAGGTGCTTCAGGGACGAGGACCCAAGGGCGGATAGACAGGCAGAGTTCACACAGATCGACGTGGAGATGAGCTTTGTGGACAGCCTAGACGTCATGACCATAAACGAGACCATGATCGCCAAGGTCTGGAAGGAGATCGCAGGTGTAGAGATCGCCCTTCCTATACCCAGGATGAGTTACCAGCAGGCGGTCTCCGAGTATGGTACGGACCGGCCAGACCTGCGATTCGATATGCGACTGACGGATGTAACCGATCTGGGCCACCAAACCGACTACAAGGTCTTCTCTGGTGCGATCCAGACCGGTGGGATCGTAAAGGCTATGTGTGTCCCAGGGGGGTCGCAGCGATATTCCCGCTCGGACATAGAGGTCACGCTGACCAGGTTCGTACAGGACCTCGGTGCAAAGGGCCTATCTTGGTGTAAGGTAAGGCAAGAGGATGGCCAATTGGGCCTGGCCTTGGGTGCTGCCAAGTT
Source organism: Sedimentisphaerales bacterium (assembly GCA_029907605.1). Classification (GTDB taxonomy): domain Bacteria; phylum Planctomycetota; class Phycisphaerae; order Sedimentisphaerales; family Anaerobacaceae; genus DTPU01. The sequence continues at coordinate 26,381 of JARYLO010000018.1, read as the reverse complement.
CTTCCCTGATACAATGCAGAGGGAACTCATCGAGAGGTTCCAGGCAAAGGATGGCGATTTGTTATTGTTTGTTGCAGGGCCCCAGCAAATCGTAAACAAGGCCATTGCCCCACTAAGATGCAAGATCGCTCGCGAACTTGGGCTGTATGACCCAAGCCAGTTCAAGTTTGTCTGGATTACAGACTTCCCATTATTGGAGTGGGATCCACAGGAGAAACGCTATCAATCCGTACACCATCCATTTACTGCACCGTTGCCAGAGGACATGGACCTGTTGGACACCGATCCTACCAGGGCCAGGTCACAGGCGTATGACCTGGTAGTAAACGGCTGTGAGATAGGTGGTGGCAGTATCCGTATACACGACATCAACATCCAGAGGAAGATCTTTAGGCTGCTGAGTATCACTGACCAGCAGGCAGAGGACCGGTTTGGCTTCTTCCTTAGGGCCCTCGAATACGGGGCACCACCCCACGGAGGCATCGCCTTTGGTCTGGATCGGATGATCATGCTATTGCTGGGCACAGAGAACATCAGGGACGTGATTGCATTTCCAAAGACACAGAAAGGCCAGTGCCTCTTGACAGGTGCTCCTAGCGAGGTAGACCAGAGACAGCTTGATGAGCTGAATCTGAGGGTTCAGCGCCACTTGCAACAGGATGGTCCTGTCGTATAGAGGCTGGCCCAAAGGCTTATTCTGGGGAACCTAAGAGGGTTCATCCAATGCGTTGGCGGCCCTTGTCGCTGGCTGAGAAGTGCAGATTGGCCTTCGGTGGGGCAGTCCTCCTGACCCTACTATTGGTTTTAGTCTTTCCCTATCTTTGGATGCAGAAGCTCACGACAAAGGCCTTTCTGGATCAAAGCCGCCAGCGGGCCAACCTCCTGTACGTTGCACACTTTAGGCTGGGAAGACTCAGCCAGCCCGGGCCGCCGTCCATAGATGAGGATGGCCACCCGATTGACCCTATGCAACTTGGCGTCCAATGGATCAGATTGGGCCAGGACCAGACCGATCCGCTGGCCGGCCTTCCCCAACCGGATCGCCAGTTTATTAACTCTATGTTGGAACGACAGTCAGATGAGGATTTCCATAGAATCAGCGCCAGAGGGCTGTCCAACTACACCTACTACAGGGTCATCAGGACAACAGAGTCCTGCTTGTCCTGCCACAATCCACAGGGGCCAGGGCCGATCTTCTCTATGAATGCACCTGTAGGCGTGGCCGTGGTGGTAAGCAGGGACGTTGCAGGTGAGATCAGGCGGATCGTGCTGGTTAACAGGCTGGCCGTAGCGATTGCAGGCCTGTTAGGTGCCACTGGTGCAATGGTGGCGTTCTATTGGATCACCCAGCGGGTGATCCTCAGGCCTATCAGACAACTTCGGGCATTGGCCAACAATGTTGCCGAAGGCAACCTGAACCTCCGTAGCAGCATAGATACGGGCGATGAATACCAAAGGCTTGCAGAGGCCTTCAACCATATGCTCGATACGATCGAGGCGGCCCACAAGAAGCTGGAGGAGGCCAACAGACAACTCGACCAGAAGATCGCGGAGTTATCCCAAAAGAATGTCGAACTGCTCAAGGCCAACAAGCTCAAGAGTGAATTCCTGGCCAATGTATCACACGAATTCAGGACCCCCTTGAACTCGATCATAGGCTTCGCACAGGTGCTGAAGGATAGACCCACCTTGCTAGAGACCGAGAAAGGCCGCAGATACATGGACAATATCATCTCCAGTGGTAACAGGCTGCTGCAGATGATAAACGACCTGTTGCAGTTGGCAAAGGCCGAGGCAGGCAAACTGGAGCTGAGAATCGAGCAGTGCTCATTGGCCCAGATCTGCGAGGCACTCCAATACACCTTCTTGCCACAAACCCACCAAAAGAGATTGAAGGTAAAGATCTCTCTTTCCCCAGATATCCCATTGCTGTGGACCGATTGCGGCAAGGTACAGCAGATCCTGCACAATCTTTTTAGCAATGCAGTCAAGTTTACACCAGAGCGTGGTCAGATTGAGATCAGGGCCAACATGCTAGATGAGAAGACATTGCGGGTGGAGGTGGCCGACACAGGCCCAGGTATACCTGAGGAGGCACAGGCCATGATATTTGAGAAGTTCTATCAAGCAGATGGCTCGCTGACACGAAAGACCCCGGGTACGGGATTGGGCCTGGCCATATGCAAGGAACTGGTCAGCCTGCTTGCAGGCAAGATAGGATTTGTCAGTCAGCCTGGCAAGGGTTCGGTGTTTTGGTTTGAGATACCTGTTGTACTTGGGACAAGGGCTGCACAGACTGCATCCTAGTAAGGGGATATATTTATGCACAGGATTACACTAATAACATACCTCACCATACTTGCCTTGTCTAACTGGCTTCAAGCTGGGGTCTCGAGCGATCTACATCCATTTACACCTGAGGACCTGTTTTCCTTCAAGCGGATTGGGCAGATCCGGGTCAGCCCTGACGGTGGGCTTATCGCATTTGAGGTCAGGACCGTAGACATGGAGGCAAACCGCCTCAGGGCCGACCTATGGGTCACTGACAGGCTGGGCAACGATCCAAGACCCCTGACGACCCATCCTGAGGATGACATCTGCCCCCAGTGGGACCCAAACGGCAAGCAGGTATGGTTCCTTTCCAAGCGGAGCGGCTCCTGGCAGGTATGGAGCATTGCAATCGATGGTGGTCAGGCAAGACAAAGGACCGACCTTCCTTTGGATCTGGCAAACCTCAAGCTCAGCCCGGCCGGCACACATATCGCATTCACAGCAGAGGTCTTTCTTGATACTGACATGGCACAGACAAGGCAGCAACTGGACCTGGTCGCAGGTCAGAAGGCCACTGGCAGGATCTACGATCGATTATTCATCAGACATTGGGACCGCTGGTCTGATGGCCGTAGGTCCCACCTATTCCTCATGCCCACAGATGGTGGCCAGCCAATAGACCTGATGAAGGGTATGGATGGGGACTGCCCATCTGTCCCATTCGGTGGCCCAGAGGAGTTTGCATTCACGCCTGACGGCAAGGCCATTGTATTCACTGCACGCCTGGCAGGAAGGGCCGAGGCCTGGTCCACAGACTATGACCTATTTATTGTACCCGTAGATGGTTCAAGCATGCCACGATGCCTTACGCCTGACAATCCTGCCTGGGACACACACCCTGTATTCTCGCCAGACGGCAGATACCTGGCCTATCTTGCCATGGCCAGGCCAGGATATGAATCAGATAGGTTCAGGATCGTGATCAGGCAATGGCCAGATGGGCCCGCGAGGATCCTGGCCCCTGACTGGGATAGGAGCCCATCAGCCATCGCCTGGTCAAAGGACTCGGCCCTGATCTATGCCATTGCCCCCCATCTGGGCCAACAGGGCCTCTTTTCCGTGGATATCCGCACAGGCGTGGTAAAGACTATCTGGGCCAATGGGAGCGTTGAGGGTCTGGAGGTGACCTCAGATGGACTGTTCATCGGTTTGAGCAGTTTCTGCCAGCCGACAGAGATCTACCAGCTCAGGCCAGACGCAAGGGGCCCGCAAAGGATAACCGATCTAAATGGCCAGATGCTTGCTAGGATAAGGATGGGGGCGGTCGAGCAGTTTACGTTTGAAGGCGCTGATGGTGACCAGGTCTATGCCTATATCGTCAGTCCTCCAAACCTGGACCCCAATGCAAGATATCCATTGGTCATGCTCATCCATGGTGGACCGCAGGGGTCCTTTTCCAACAACTTCCACTACCGCTGGAACCCCCAGATCTATGCAGGTGCTGGCTATGGGGTCCTGATGGTAGACTTCCACGGCTCTGTAGGTTATGGCCAGGCATTTACAGACTCGGTCAGGACCGATTGGGGAGGCAGGCCCCTCTTGGACCTCAAGCTCGGCCTTGCCGCGGCCATCCGTCGCTATCGCTGGATAGACGGCAGGGATGTGGCCGCACTTGGCGCATCGTACGGCGGCTACATGATAAACTGGATCGCAGGCAACTGGCCAGACCGATTCAGGTGCCTAGTAAACCACGCAGGCAGCCTCGACGAGCGGATCGGGTACTTTGATACCGAAGAGCTTTGGTTCCCTGAATGGGAATACGCTGGCCAGCCCTGGACCAACCCCCAGACATACGAGCAGTTCAACCCGATCAATTATGTTGCCAACTTCAGGACCCCTATGCTGGTGATCCATGGGGAGGGGGACTACCGCGTTCCGTATACGCAAGGGATCGCCACGTTTACTGCCCTTCAGAGGCTGGGGATCCCAAGTAAATTCCTGTGTTTTCCCGATGAGGGCCACTGGGTCCTCAAGCCACACAATAGCCTTCAATGGCATCGGACCGTGTTGGCATGGCTGGCTCAGTGGCTGGCACCTAACATGCCTGCCCTGTGAGCCTCTAGACTGGAGGTATGACCTATGCCTAAGACCCCCAAACCGCCCTACCTTCTGTTGGATCAGGTCAGGGGCGATATCCATATCTGGATCGTAGATGGCTCCTATAGCAGGACCAACATTGATGAGGAGTTTACCAACTTCGGCCAGCACTACCGATATCCCTATATCAAGATCGATGAATTCTGGATAGACCGTGAGACCCATCCAGACGAGAAGGAGTCCTTCATAGAACATCTACTGGTTGAATTCAAGCTTATGGCCAAGGGTGTACCTTATGAGAAGGCCCTCGCCTTGGCAGATCGGGCCGAGCGTAAGGAAAGGCGAAGGGCTGGTGACCTGCTGAAGGTCACCCGGCATGGAAGGATTCTGCCAGATCCAAAGAGTGTATGCGAGGAACTCTGGAAGAGATTGGACAATGGGCTTGAGGTCTGGATAGTCAATGCCAGACGGTTCCGGAGTGTATTCGACATAGATTTTACTGAGGGCGGTCATGACCACGTATATGAGTTCATCCCGCAAGGTCAGATCTGGATCGATGATGATATTGACCAGTCAGAAGGCGGGTTTGTACTGCTTCATGAGTTGTATGAAAGGAACCACATGGCCAAAGGGCTGGCCTATAGGGATGCGCACAGACAGGCTAGCAATCTAGAGTTCCGCTGCAGGCACCATCCAGATGAGCTACACGACGCCTTGGTGGCACAAGGCTGGTAGTATCAAGACATCCAAGATCTTATTTCAAGCCCTTGTCAAAAACGCAGGGATTGGACAAGGAGGATGAAGAAGGCAACGATTCCAGCCAACAGTAGCCCAGCCATCAGCAGGTGCAACCACCTAACCTGCGACAATGGCCGGCCGAACGCCAATAGGAATAGGACCCCTGTCAGGACGATTATGGCATCCCAGCTTGCCCGTTGCCAATAACTGCCACCCAGGTGCAGCCACATCCCAAACTCATCGAATGTCAGGGCCATCCCTATCCCATAGGTGATGGCCAGGCCTCGTAACCAAAGCTGGACATGCGGATGGAACAGGAAGACCGCGCCAACACAGGCCAACATGAATATGCCCAGGTTAAGGTGGTGGATATGCGTTCCTCCTATGGTGATGTAGAGATCCGGCAACCGGCCTGTCATGATCAACAGTACAAGGATCCGCACGGATACAAAGGTGGAGAGGAAGGCCATCAGGACCAACCTGGCGATACGTTGGACCTGCCCATGGAGGTAGTCGCCGTAGCCAGTAATGCTGGATCTGGTGCGCAGGGGCATCGATTGTCATCTCCTTGCATCGCAGATCAGGTCATAGGACCTGGCATCTGTTACTACTGCCTTGGTGGACGCACCAGGTTGACACCTACAGTTATGGATGATGCAGGTGCCATCTACCTCAGGTGCCTGGCCATAGAAACGGCCTATGCACCTCTGCCTGGGCCCAACCTTATCGACAAGGCATGTCAAAACCGAGCCTATCCTTGCGCGGTTCTTTGCTAGCGAGATGCTCTGCTGTCTGGCCATAACCTTCCTGTATCGTCTTGCCTTCTCTGGTCCGGGCACCTGGTTAGGCAGTGAGGCTGCTGGCGTGCCATCTTCCTGGTAATAAGGGAAACAGCCAAGTGCATCAAATTGTGCCCATTGGACAAAGTCCAGCAACGACTCGAACTGCTGGTCCGTTTCGCCTGGAAACCCCACGATCACCGTAGTCCTGAGCACCACATCAGGGATCCGCTGGCGGAGGTCATCTATCAGCCTCCTGAGGCCTGCATTGGTATAAGGCCTTCTCATCGCCTCTAGGATCTGATCATCTGAATGCTGGATGGGCAGGTCGATATAATGGACCACCTTCTTGCTAGAGGCAATGGCACCGATCAACTGCTTGCTGATGCCGGATGGATACAGATACAGCAATCTGATCCACTGCAGCCCTTCAAGCCCTTCCAAGGCCTCGATCAATCTCACTAAGCCATACCTGATACCCCGATCCTTCAGATAGGCGGTTATGTCCTGGCCAATAATGACCAATTCCTTGGCGCTTTCGACCAACTGCCTGGCCTCCTGCAGGACCTGGTCCATGGGCCTACTCCTGTAGGGACCCCTGATCGCTGGGATCGTGCAGAATGAGCACTTGTGACTGCACCCATCGCTGATCCTCAGGTAGGCAGTATGGCCAGGGCCTATCAGTAACCTGGTCGTGTCCTCCCACGACCAGATGTCATCATGTATCTGCTCCACATAGACCCTGCGTCTTGTACCTGCGAGGGTCCGCTGTATGATCTCCGGCAGCCTATTGTTGTATGCAAGACCAACTATCGCATCTACGGACCGCAGGTCTCTTGCCAATCTGTCTGCAAGACGCTGTGCTAGGCAACCACACACAATGACCTTCTTTACCAGCCCCTGCCTTTTTAGCTTGAGGATCGATCTGATCTGGTTGATAGACTCCTGGATCGCAGGCCTTATGAACCCGCAGGTATTGACCACCACCACATCGGCCATCAGGTGATCGCCCACGATGACCATCCCTGCCTGGGCGATCCGGGCCAGCATCAGTTCCGCATCCACCTGGTTCTTTGGACAGCCCAGGGCCACCATCCTAACGGTTGTAACCTTATCCCGGCCTGTGCTCACGATTCTATTAGTAGCACTGTCTGCCTAGCAGGCAAAGGCCAAAGCCAAAAAGATGGGAAATCCTTGACGCAGTAGCAGAAAAACGCCATAGTAACAGGTGTAACCGACATACACTCAGTGCAGGTTAGCAACAGGCCTTTTATAAGGAAGGTCCGATGACGATCGCAAGGCCAAACACAACATGGCTGGCTTGTGGGCTTCTAGGGCTGGCTATAGGACTATCGGTCTGGTGCGGGGGTTGTGGGGACTTTTTTGCAGAGAAGGCCACAGAATTGGAGGCAGAGAGGGCCCTATCCGACCTGACTGGGGTCAGGCCTTTCGTAGAGCCGAACGTCCCAAGACACCCTGTATATGAGACCCCACCTGAGATAAGCCGCCAGGTGGTCTCAGGCGTAGAAGAATACAAGCTATTCTACTTCTGCAAGTACCACACATCCGATAAACTCCGCCAGATCATACATGATCAATTTGCTACGCAGCTCTTTGACGAGAAGGGCAAGTCCACGAACGTCAAGGACTACACGGTCACCAGTAATCCGGCCACAAACCAGTTGATCGTCAGGTGCCCGACACTCCAGGATGTGGAGGCGGTCCTGGAGGTCCTCGAGAAGGTGGACGTGCCGCCAATACAGGTGAGGATAGACTGCATAGTCTCAGAGGTCTATGCAGATATGACCATGGACAGGGAGGTCACTGACGAGATCACCAAGCTCTTTGGCGAAGATATATTCATTGGGGGCAAGCGATCGCCAGATGGAACGGAGCTATGGCCTGCCTTCCCTGGTGCTGCACTGCGGGAGGTGGCAAGGTCAAGGTTTGGCCTGAAAGTAGGATATGCCTCTGAACGGTTTAAGACCCTTATAGACATCCTCCAGTCAAAGGGCTATCTGAAGGTGCTCATGAACCCAAGTCTGGAGATCGTAAACGCCCAGACAGCAAAGATCGTATCCTCTGAACATGTGCCCCTAGAGCAGGTGACCACCATGCTTCCAAAAGGTGGCGAGTACATAATCGAGAGCCGTACGGAGTATGTTGATGTGATCGACTCGCTGGAGATCACCCCCTATGTATTTGCCGACGGCTACATTGCCCTTCAGACCGTTGCAACGATCTCATCCAAGAACACGCCACACGGTGTCAAGCAGGTCCCCATCGTCACAAAGCGGGAGATCACCAATAAAGAGAACCGTATAAGGCAGGGCGAGAGCCTGATCATAGGTGGGATCCGGAAGACCGAGCGATTCGCCGTGGTCCGCGGGGTCCCTTTCCTGAAGGATCTACCTGTGCTCGGGATACTCTTCTCCAGCAAGGATTTTGAGGAGAGGGCAAAGGAGACCATATTCATCCTTACCCCAACTATATCGACCGGCGGCCAACCGCCAGCAGAGATAACCGAAAGGCTCAGGAGAGACCACGAACCCCCAGTGCCTGCTGAGACACTGAATGAGGCCATCACCGACCCATTTGGATTTGCAGCAAGGCAGCGGGAACAGGAACTGGGGATCCTGGAATCAGAGAGGGCAAGACTAGAGGCAGAGCGTGAGAAGGCTACTGCACGGGCGGCAATAAGGGCTGCAGAGCAGAAGACTGCCCTGGCCCAGCAACAGGCCCAACGCGCTATTGCAGCGGCCCAGAAGTTGAAGCAGGAGGCCGAGCGGGCCAAGGCAGAGGCTGAGGCCAAGGCAAAGGCCGCAGAACAGGCAAAGGCAGCGGCAGACAAGGCCATAGCAGAGGCGGCAGCAGCAAAGGCACAGGCAGAGAAGATCGCTGCTGATTCTACAGCTGCCAAGCAGGAGGCTGAGCGGGCCAAGGCAGAGGCTGAGGCCAAGGCAAAGGCCGCAGAACAGGCAAAGGCAGCGGCGGACAAGGCCCTGGCAGAGGCGGAGGCAGCAAAGGCACAGGCCCAGGCCAAGGCAAGGGCTGCAGAGCAGGCCCAGAAGGAGGCCGATGGCGGCAGCCCTGAAGGGCAGCAGCCCCCATCTGCGCAGGATCCGAATGAATGACCCCGGGCAGTTCTTGCCCCGGGTTTGGCGTAATAGGCCATACAGGCCAACCTTATTAGAAAGGTCACAATATGGATCCATCCAACCTGCACAATCAACAGCAAGTCCAGCACCAACCTATCATCTTGGACAGTACCCCTGGCACTAGTACGCAGGTCTCCAAGCAACCGAGCAGCCCAAGTGTGGTACAAGGCCATGTACCCCAGCCCGGAAGGCCTGCCGTGAGCCAGCCGGCTACTGCGGTCCAAAGGCCAGTCATTGGCGAGCGGATCCTGGGCATGAAGACCTTCTTTGCCAAGTTGCATGCAGGGTCCCTGGCCTTCCTTGAGGAGCAGATCGCCGGATGGCTGAAGGAACACCCGAACATCCGGATCAAGACCACCAATGTCACGGTAGGCGACGTCCAAGGTAAGACCACAGAACCCAACCTGATCGTTGTGATCTGGTACTGAGGTCCCAGGACAACATCGTTGGCAAGAAAACCGCTTGACACGGTCTGAAGGGTTGGATAACCTTGCGGGCTCAGGTATCGGTGCGTACAGGCGACTAGTTAACTAAAGCACGTTGTTGGAGGTTTGTGTGACCAAGGATCTAGCTAGGGAACTGATCAACGCGGGGGGGCATTTTGGGCATGGGGCCAGCAAATGGAATCCTAAGATGGCCCCATATATCTTTGGCAAGCGGGGCAATATCCACATCATCGGTGTCCGCCAGACCATCAAGGGCCTCTTGGTGGCCAAGAAACTGGTGGCAGAGGTCGTGGCCTCTGGTCAGGATGTCCTTTTTGTGGGCACCAAGCGACAGGCCCAGAAGGCGGTGGAGGATGCAGCAGCCAAGTCCCAGATGCACTATGTCAGTCAGAGGTGGCCAGGGGGTCTACTGACCAATTTCCGAACCATCCGATCCCGGCTCTTGCGACTGGAGGAGTTGGAGGCCATGGAGCAGAATGGCAGCCTCCAGCAGCAGAACAAGAAGCATGCTGCCAGGCTCAGGCGGGAGATGCGGAAGATCAGGGCCAACCTCGATGGTGTGCGTAGGATGGCAAGGCTGCCCGGCCTGGTAGTGGTAGTTGATGGCCGCAAGGAATACATTGCACTGAAGGAGGCCAAGAAACTGGGCATTCCTACTATTGGGGTGCTGGATACAGATGCGGACCCAGACACCGTTGATGTCGTGATCCCCGCAAACGATGACTCGATCAAGGCGATCGAGATCATATTGGACCAGTTGGCCCAGGCAGTAGCTGAGGGCAAGGCCCTGGCTGCCACAAAGGCACAGGCCTCCCCTGCGACACCTGCAGCCCGACGCGCCAGGTCACGGCGGACCACGGCTAGGGCAGACGAAGAGACCCCAGGTGAGCAGGCAGAACCACTGGTTGAGGAACTTGAGGACATACCTCCAGCTGCTGCTGAGGGGATATGACTTTAGGAGAAGGTGCATAGATGGCTGAGATAGGGACGGATCTGGTAGTAAAGCTCAGAAAACTCACTGGTCAAGGGATGATGGAGTGCAAGCACGCCCTGCAAGAGGCAGGCGGCGACATGGAGAAGGCAGTGGAGATCCTGAGAAAGAAGGGCCTTGCCAGCATGGACAGGCGAGCGGATCGACAGGCAAAGGAGGGCCTGGTGGTGAGCAAGACCAGTCCAGATGGCAGGACTGCGGTATTGGCGGCCTTGTGCTGCGAGACAGACTTTGTGGCCAGGACCGATGATTTCGGCCAGGTGGCAGCCAGGCTTGCAGACTACGCCATGGCATGCCAGAAGGATGAAGGACCCGATGCCCTTGCGCAGACTACATTGAATGGTAGGCCATTCCTGGAGTTGATGGCTGAGTTGATCAGCAAGACCGGTGAGAAGATTAGCATCGGGGACTATGCCCGATTCAGACTGGATGGGCCAGGCCTGATAGGCCTGTACGTGCACTTCAACAGGAAGGTAGGCAGCATGGTACAGCTACAGACCAGTAGCGACTCGGTAGCTGCCAACCAGGCAGTAAAGACCCTGGCTGCAGACCTCGCGATGCACAGTACCGCAGCAAGGCCTATGGCCATAGACAAGTCTGACGTAGACCCAGAGGTGATCGCCAAGGAGCGGGCCATCTATGCCGAGCAGGTCAAGGGTAAGCCGGCGGCTATTATAGACAAGATAGTGGATGGCAAGCTCGCCAAGTTCTTTGCCGAGAATTGCCTGTTGCTCCAGAGGTTCGTCAAGGACGATGAAAAGACCGTTCAACAGATCATAGATGAGGTAGCAAAGGCAGCCGGCGGGACAGCAAAGGTAGTCCGATTTGTGCGTATTGCGGTAGGCGCTTAAGGCCTGCCGCCAGGATAGAAAGGATGGCTGGAAGCAAGTATGCAAGGGTGGTACTAAAGCTTTCCGGCGAGAGCTTTTGCCAGAAAGGTGGCTCTGGGATAGATGGAGAGGCCCTAGAATCCATCGCCAATAGGATCATCGACATCAGGAGACTAGGGCCCCAGGTTGCTGTTGTAGTTGGCGCAGGCAACTTGATCAGGGGGGAGAACTTCTCACAGATAACCCGCATATCCCGGCATACGGCCGATTACATGGGGATGCTGGCCACGATCATCAATGCGTGCGCACTACAAGAGACCTTGGAGGGGCTTGGCCAACCAACACGCGTGCTCAGTGCTATCGAGGTTGCTGCCATATGCGAGCCATTCGTCCGCCGCAGGGCCATACAACACCTCGAGCTCGGACGGGTCGTGATCCTGGCCGGCGGGACCGGCAACCCATTCTTCACAACCGATACCTGTGCGGCGCTGAGGGCCTCAGAGCTGGGTGCGGATCTGCTTATAAAGGCCACAAAGGTCGATGGTGTGTACGACGCAGATCCGGCCAAGGATCCCAAGGCAAGGTTGTTGAGCAGGCTGACGTATGATCAGGTCTTGCAGATGGGCCTAAGGGTAATGGACCATGCTGCAATAAGTCTTTGCCGTGACAACCATATCCCTATCATAGTATTGAACCTGTTCAATCCAGACGACCTGGCGTGTGCAATCCGTGGCCAACAAGTAGGCACCTTTGTCAGTGCTCAGTAGGATAGGAGAGAATCTGGTATGAGTATCAAGGACTCGATCAAGGACTGCGAAGAGAAGATGGGCAAGGCCATAACACACATGCAGGAAGAGCTGAAGGGCTTCCGTACCGGCAGGGCCTCACCTGCCCTGGTAGAGAACCTGAAGGTAGACTATTATGGCTCGCCAACACCATTGCGGCAGTTGGCATCCATCAGTGCCCCCCAGCCTGACATGCTGGTCATAAAGCCCTATGATGCAAGTGCCATACCCGCGATCGAGAAGGCCATCAAGACAAGCGAGCTGAGCCTTGCCCCGATAACGGAAGGCAAGATGGTAAGACTGAACCTGCCGCCACTTTCTGAGGAACGGAGGAGGCAATTGGTCAATCAGGCCAAGCATGTTGGAGAACAGGCCAAGATCAGCATAAGGAACATCCGCAGGGATGTCATTAAGGACCTAGAAAGACAAGAAAAGGAAAAGCTCATCACCGAAGACGATCTAGACCATGGCAAAAAACAGGTGGAAGACCTGACAAAGAAGTACATTGAGAAGGTAGATACACTTGTAGCCCAAAAGTCCCGCGAGATCATGGAGGGCTGACAGGTGCGGGCATTGCTATCAGCCATTGTCCTGATGCTGGGATGCCTTGCCCAGCCAGTCTGTGGCCAGGATGAGCTGCGTATCTGGGCGATAGATACAGAGGGAGGAAAGGCGACCTTGGTGGTAGGCCCTACCGGCCAGGGGATGCTCATAGACGCTGGCTTTCCTGGTTTTCAGGATAGGGACCTAAACAGGATCGTGCAGGTCGTCAGCCAGGCAGGACTTAAACGATTGGATTACCTGGTGGTGACCCATTATGACATAGACCATGTAGGAAACGTACCAGCAGTTGCAAACAAGATCCCTGTGGATACCTTTGTGGACCACGGAGCACCGGCAGTAACGGACAGGATGGCCAAGCAGTTCTATGAGGCCTACCTAAAGGTCACCGAGGGCGCAAAGAGGATCGTGGTCAAGCCTGGTGACCACATACCTATGGCCGGCCTGGAGATCACTGTGGTCAGCTCTGGCGGCAAGCTGATCGAAAAGCCCGTGGATGGCAATGGCCTGCCAAACCCACTGTGCAGTACTGCCTCGCGTAAGACCTGGTCCGGGGTGGATGAGGACCAGTCTGAGAATGCCTGTTCAATAGGCCTATTGTTCAAGTTCGGCAACTTCAAGATGCTGGACCTGGCAGACCTGACCTGGAACAAGGAACTGGACCTGGTCTGCCCTGTGAATCTGCTTGGTGCGGTAGATGTCTTTATGGTAAGTCATCATGGCCACGAGATATCCAACTCCCCTGCCCTCATACATGCCATTCGACCGGCCGTGGCAATAATGAACAACGGCTCACGGAAGTTCGGATATCCCGCATGCTTTGAGGCCCTCAGGTCATGCCCAAGTCGACCACAGGTATACCAACTGCATTGGTCCGAGCGTGCAGGCCAGCTCAATAGTCCTGAGGAGCTCATCGCAAACCTGCGATCAGGCCCTGACGGCAATTGGCTCTGCATTATCGCTAGGCCTGATGGCACATTTAAGGTAAAGAACTCCCGCACAGGCCAGGCTCATCCATTCCCTGGATCCAGACGAGAAGGGGACGCAGCCAAGTAGTAAAGCTTTACAGTGGGCCGGGGAGGTCAAGCCAGGCCTGGCTAATCCGTTGACATGCGATTCCCGATAAATAGCATGGCTGAAGGTCCTCCAGGGCATACCGCTTATGGGTCCAGAACAACAAGACGCACAAGACAAGGCATTAGCCCTATTCAATCAGGCCAGAAAGGCCTCTGAGGCAGGCGACTATGATACTGCCATACGTGCCTACATGGAGGGCCTTCGGATCGACCCTGAGGCGGTGGATCAGCACATAGAGCTGCGGCTTATGGCCCTAAGGAGAAAGGAGGCAGGTGGCCAGCCTGCATCCGAGGAAGAGATAGCCAGGTATACCAAGGGCAATACCATTCTGGAACTGATGCTTGGAGCAGAGTACCTACTGGCCAAGGACCCGACACATCTACCCTATGCCGAACAGTTGCTGAAGGCTGCAGTGGCAGGCGGCTATAAGAAGACTGCCATGTGGATAGCGGACCTGATCTTCCTGGCCAACAACAGGGCCCAACGGCCTTCTGTCCGCCTATACCGACTGTTGAAGGATGCGTACGCAGCCATAGGTACATATAATAGGGCCATCTCTGCCTGCAAGAAGGTCCTGAAACTGGACCCAAATGACACCAGTACGTTAAAGCAGCTCAAGGAGCTGCAGCGCCAAGTGCCCTTCTTGCCAGAGCCAGACCAGGCAGATAGATCCGGTACGTGGCAGGCAAAGGATGGTCTTGAGATACCGCATGAGCCACCTACAGCCACCCAGAAGGCAAGTCACGAAGACACATCTACGGCCGCTGCCAGCCTGTTCTTTGCAAAGGCGGCAGACGCCGCTGCAGGCGGCAACTACGATTATGCGATAGACCTCTATATAGACGGCCTCCGAAGGGCCCCCGAGGCGGTGGAGGAAGGGCATCTGGCACTGGCAAGGCTCGCACTCCAACGCCAGGCAAAGGGTGGGAAGAAGCCTGGTGTCCTGGAGAAGGCCAGGCTTTGGAGGGCCAAGGGCCCACTCGAACAGATGCTTGCAGCAGAGTACCTATTTGCAAAAGACCCCTCACACATGCCATATGCAGAGGCCATGCTCAAGGCTGCGGTAGAGGGTGGTTTTACCAAGACTGCGGACTGGATAGCCAACCTGATATTCCAGACCAACAATGCCCTTCCTAAACCATCCTTCCAGGTATACATCCTCTTGAAGGATGCATACAAGTTCATAGGGCAATTGGATAAGGCGGTTGTGGCCTGCCAAAGGGCCCTAAGGCTCAGGCCAGATGACGCTGCCCTAGCTGAGGAGTTCAAGAACCTATCTGCAGAACTGACCGTTGCCAGGGGCAGGTACGACACATCAAAGGACTTCCGCGGATCTATAAAGGATGCAGAAAGGCAGGCACTGCTGTATGGCCAAGATCGCGTCATAAAGACAGAAGACTGGCGGAAGTTGGCACTTGAACAGGCCAGGAAGGACTATGCTGCCAACCCTGACCTGCCAAAGAACATACTGAACCTAGCAAACTGCCTGGCAGATATGCAGACCAAGGAGGCAGAGGACCAGGCCATCGCATTGCTAGAACAAGCATCGGTTCGGCTCAAGGACTATGGTTTCAAACACCGTGCAGGTCAGATCAGGCTCAAACAGCTCAATCGTCTGCTGGAACAGGCCAAGGCCGAATTGGAGAAGGACCCTGCGGACCCCCAGAAAAAGGCCAACGTGGACCTGCTTGTCAAGCAGACCCACGACTTCGAGTTGGAGTATTATCGGCTGGCGGTCCAGAACTACCCTACTGATCTTAGGCTCAAGTACGAGTATGCCTTAAGATTGGCAAGGGATGGGCTCTACGACCAGGCAATACCCTTATTCCAGGAGGCGCAGAAGGACCCTGCCAGGCGTATTGCAGCCATGAACCAGGTAGGCCTGTGCTTTATGGCAAAGGGCTGGCTGAACGATGCCGCTGACGTTCTTACCAACGCCCTCAACGAGCTGGAGATCAAGGACGACGCCATGGGCAAGGAGCTGAGGTACAACCTCGGCTGTGTATACCAGCAATCTGGCCAACACCAAAAGGCGCTCGAGATCTTCCGCAAGATCGCCCAAGAGGACTATGGGTATAAAGATGTGAGTGCCAGGATAGAGGCCTTAAGGCAACTTGGGGCTTGAGTACTCCACAGTTGTGTGTATACTATAGGCACCTAAAGATTGGAGATACCCTTGGTTAGGAGATAGATGTGGCTCATTCGTTATCGGCAAAGAAACGCGTAAGACAGAACCTCAGAAGAAGGTTGATAAACCGCGCAAGAAAGGGCAAGGTAAAGGCCCAGATCCGCAGTTTCGAACAGGCCTTGGCCAAAGGGGATCCAAAGGCTGCTGCAGAGCAATTCAAGTTGGTGGCAAAGCGGCTCGATCAGGTCGCAGCGACTGGGACCATACACAAGAGGACAGCAGCAAGGAAGAAGTCCAGACTGGCCAAGAAGCTCAACGCCCTCTTGGCCTCGCAAAGACCTGCCCAGGCCTGATCAAGGTCCCACCAAATAGAGGACGGCACATCTACCAAGGGCAACCTGCAGTCAGGCACCGAACTTGTCGAGCATGCGGGCATTGGCCTGCATGATCCTGATCAGGTACTTGGCCTCAAACATACCCAGGGAACCGGTCCTGGCCAGACGCTCTGTAAACCTATCGAGCCCGTCGGAACCGCTATAGGCGGAATGGAGCAAAACCGGTACCGGATGCCATGAATGGCCCTTTACCGCACAGGGGGTAGAGTGGTCACCAGTAATGACCAATACATCAGGCCTCTTGCCCAGCAAGATCGGCAGTGCCGCATCGAACTCCTCGATCGCCTTGACCTTTGACTGGAAGTTGCCGTCCTCGCCGAACTTATCAGTGTATTTGAAGTGGATGAAGAAGAAGCCATAGTTGTCATACTCTGCGATGTACCGCTCGAATTGCTCGGAGATCGTCTGGGGCCCTTCTATCTTTCTCATGCCCACCAACTGCGCAAGGCCCTTGTACATCGGGTACACGGCGACTGCGGCTGCACGAAGTCTATACCTTTCCTCGAAGGACGGCATATGTGGCTGATGCGCGATCCCACGCATCAGGAACCCATTTGCAGGCCTTTCCTTGGCCAGCACAGGTAATCCGATCTTGAAGAACTCCCCTACCACCTTCGCCATCTTCTGCTGCCTAGGATTGTCAGGGTGGCGGGGTTTGACCTGCGGGATGGCAAGGCCTTCGGTATTGGGGTCTGCATCCGTCAATGGTCCTTCTATCCCATCCCCGCGGAACACGACCACAAACCGGTGTTCCTTTCCGGCCTTGATAGAGACCTCAATGTCGCCGATCCTCTTGATCTTGGCAGAGAGCATCTCACAAAGCCTCTGGCATGTCTCGGTAGGGATCCGGCCAGCCCGGCGATCAGTGACGAGGCCCTTTGCATCCAGGGTGCAGAAGTTCGCGCGTGCCGCTACATCCCCAGGCCTCAATTCCATCCCCAGCCCCAGTGCCTCTATCACACCACGGCCCACTTGATACTGCAGCGGGTCATATCCAAACAGGGCAAGGTGGCCTGGGCCACTGCCAGGGGTTATGCCATATGAGACAGGTATGAGCATCCCCTGGGCAGACTGCCTGGCAAGGGCGTCCAGATTCGGGGTCTTTGCGGCCTCAAGCGGTGTGCGATTGTCATGTGCAGCAACCGCTATGTCCCCTACCCCGTCTAATACCACTAATACAAGCTTGGCAGGTCTATCGACCGTTAGCCCTGAGTAAACCTCGTCTAGCTGCATATGCTACTCCATTTCAATACCTAGCATTAGACCGTCTGACATGCCTGCATTGTGCACAAGACCCATGCCCATGTCAAAGGCCTTACGCTTGCTCAGGACCGGTATCCTGAGTGGGCCTAAACCGCTGCGGAGGCAGATAATGTACAACCAATGGGATGCTTGCGATCTGCTGTTCGTCCCAGAACAGGTCTATTGAATAAGGACCTGCCCGATCGAACCTGATCCTCTGCAGATTGATGATGAAGTTGCGTGTCGTAAAGTCCGCCCCATCAGCCAAGGCCACATTGATCGGCAGTGTTGGCAGATTCGGCATGACCGCCCGGCCGTCCGCATCCACAAAGCTGAGCCTAAGTCTATGCTGGCCTTTGTCCTCTTGGCCGAACTTGATCCGCAATGCGATCGCGCACTGTGGGTGAACCCCAGGCAGTTGGGTCAGCAGGAGTGTATCAAACGCCCCCAGCAGGCTCAGCTTGCCGTTCTCGTCCGTGGCAGCATCACACAAGACCGCTACTTGAACATCCATGACCGATCATTATGCAAGAAACCGTGGGCATAGCACGCATTTTCTTGACAAAAGCGCCGATTAGGCCCTTGCTTCAGGGCGATTCTGAAGCCCTAGCACTGAGCATCCTCGCGCGTGGCACAGGCCTGGACTGTCCAGCCACCGCCCAAGGTATGGGCTAGCTGGTATCGTCCTTGCAGAAACCTGCCGGAGAACTCAACGATCCATATCTGCCTATCCTTCTGGATCTCCTTGTATGTGCCGCTATCTACGATCCTGACCTGGCCCCTGCCTTGGTTGACCGGTCCTTGGTAGTAGAGGAATCGAACTGGGTGGTCGTGGATGTGAACTGCATCGATGGGTCCAGTCGTGTTAGGCAAGGATGCTAGCCTGAATGTCTTTAGGCAGTCACCTACCTCGAACATCAGGTCCCAGTGTGTAGGCTGGTCAAGGCTATCGTGTTGCTGTATGACGAACCTAGGCATGGCTAATTGGTCCTTAGCTGCAATAGTATATGCCAGTACGCGCCCCTGGCACCTGCCTGTATGGCCTTGGCCAGTTCCATGTTTGCATTATAGTTGTGGTCCCTTGCCTGGGCCGAATCCCCTTGCTTGGTAGGCAGGAAGAACCTGGGATCCTGACCTACCACAGAATGCACTAGTCCCGCGGGGTCAGGTCCGAGGGCAGGCGAGATGTAGAATGTGGGCCTGGTCAGGTCGATAGGTCCATCGTACCTGCGGCATATACCTGGGTTCGATTCCAGTGGGCCTACAGACCTAAGTAGCGATTCTAGAGGCGTATTAGGATATATCCGCACGCCCATACCTGCCCCAACCGCATCTGGCCCTGCAAGCTTGATGTTATCTATGGTCTGGCAGAGGGTCTGGACCGTCTCGCCAGGGCCACCCAAGAGCAGATCGGTCATCACTACCATGCCCTGCTCTTTGCAGAGCCTGACAGCAGAGCTTATCTGTTCCGGGCCGTAACTATGGCCATAGGCCTTCAGCATCTGCGGGCAGGCTGCATCTGTGGTAAAATCTATCCCAACACAGCCTGCCTTGCGCATCAGGACTGCGAGCTGGGCATCAAGAGGCTCTACGGCTAGATATGCATACCAGCGGACCTTATCACCAAGCCCCCTGTTTATGAACTCCTGGCAAACGGCGATCGCATGATCGTATGGGATATTGAACTCACAATCACATGTATGCAGTACATCGATCCCCTGCCCCAACAAGGCCTCCACCTCATCGGCCACCTCACTTGGACTACGCAATCTCAGGGCAGTACCCTTTGCCAATGGATCTGCACAGTATGTACAAGACCTATTGCAGCCTCGCTTGGTCTCGATACCGATCTGGCCCCCCTTCTGGAAATAGGTGCGGTTGTCGATCACAGACCTATCCGTCCGTATCGATAAACCCGGTTGCCAGGCCGGGCTGTTACATATGACCCTATTGCCGTCGCGATACAACAGTCCCGGCACTCGCCGCAGGTCCGCCCTGCCACAAATGCATCTATACAGCTCCACAATAGCCGATTCGCCATCGCCCCTAATGGCATACTCGGCGCCACTATATTCCAAGAGTGACCGAGCAAAGATGGACAGCCCTACTCCGCCAAGAACTATTGGTGCATCGCGGTGCCGCCTTATGGCCGCCACGATATCTGCAAGCACCGGCCCGAACCACTGTGCACTGGGCCAGAAGCAGTCGTCGTTGTTCCTGAACGATAGGCCGATCAGTATCGGGCAATGGGACCTAAGGTACCCTTCCAGGGCCTGTTGCGGATGTCCCAGAAGGCACAGGTCTAGTATATCCACATCGATACCTGCCTGTATGGCTGCAGATGCCACATACTCCAGGCCCACAGGTGCGATCGGCGGCTGCATCAGGTTGGTGTTTATCAGCGTCAGCATGGCAAAGAGGATACCACTTGCAAACAAGATAGGAATAGACTGTACCATTGCAATCTGGATTGGCGCAGCTAGGATAAACATAACAATGGGCTTGCGGCCAGATAGAAGGAGCCAGGAAATGCATAGAAGCAGAGACATCCTTAGGTCATTGATCGTGGTAGTCCTCTGTGCCATACCGGTCGGTGCGGCAATACCATCGCCAGACCCTTACGCCAACGAGACGCCACAGCAGCGGGATCAGAGGATGAGGTGGTGGCGAGAGGCCCGCTTCGGGATGTTCATACACTGGGGGGTATATTCGGTGCCTGCAGGGATATATAAAGGCAAGCAGATACCAGGTATCGGCGAGTGGATCATGTTCAATGCCAAGATACCTGTGGCAGAATACGAACAGTTCGCCACCCAGTTCAACCCGGTCAAGTACGACCCGGAGCAGTGGGTCCTGCTGGCAAAGGAGGCAGGGATGCGATACATAGTGATCACATCCAAGCACCATGATGGCTTTGCCCTGTTCGATTCGCAGGCCAGCGATTGGAATGTGGTGAAGGCCACGCCTTACGGAAAGGACCTGCTCAGACCCCTGGCCGAGGCATGCCAGAGGCATGGGATCAAGCTAGGGCTTTATTATTCCCAGGCCCAGGATTGGACCAATCCTGGGGGTGGCGTGTGCGGCCAGAAATGGGACAAGGCACAGGAAGGGGATATGGATGAATATATCCGCAACGTGGCCGTACCTCAGGTCAGGGAGATCCTGTCCAACTACGGTCCTATTGCCATCCTCTGGTGGGACACGCCCTGCGGCATGACAAGGCAGATGGCGGATCAATTGATCGCCCTGTTGGCACTTCAGCCAGGTATCATACACAACAACAGGTTAGGCGGCGGTTATGCAGGCGACACAGAGACACCTGAGCAGTACATACCTGCCACAGGTATGCCGGGCAGGGACTTCGAGGTCTGCATGACCATGAACGACACCTGGGGCTATAAGAGCTACGATCAGAATTGGAAGAGTACGCAGACCCTGGTCCGCAACCTCATAGATATTGCCAGCAAGGGTGGCAACTATCTGCTGAATGTGGGTCCTACCAGCGAAGGCCTGATACCTGAGCCCTCAGTCCAGCGACTCAGGGAGATAGGTGCATGGATGAAGGTCAATGGCCAGGCCATATACGCCACCACTGCCAGCCCCTTCAGACGCCTGGTGTGGGGTAGGTGCACAAAGAAGGTCCTGCAAGGCCGAACCATATTGTACCTCCATGTATTCGACTGGCCAAAGGATGGCAGGCTGGTCGTTCCTGGGCTAAGGAATAAGGCCATATCTGCCAACTTGCTTGCTGATGGCAGGTCCCTTGCATGCCAGCAGGATCAGGATGGGATGATCATCCAGGTCCCGACCGGACCCCAAGACCCGATCAGCACCACCGTGGTCTTGGAGATCGAGGGCAAGCCTGTTGTAGAGAACCCCCCTATCAGGCAGGCAAAAGATGGTACCGTCAGACTCGATGCCATAGATGCGATCGTACACGGTACACAGATGCGATATGAGCAAGGCCATGATCGTGACTGCCTTGGATACTGGACCGATCCAGGCGATTGGGCAGAATGGGAGTTCGAGCTGTCAAGGCCAGGTGGATTTGAATTGAGACTGGATATGGCATCTCTTGGACCATCGGCAGTACAGGTGACAATCGGCGATCAGACAGTTGCAGTCCAGTGCCCTGCGACCGGCGACTACGGCAAGTTTGTGGAGGTAAAGGCAGGCCAGATACAGATCCAAGGCCCTGGCAGGACAAGATTGATAGTGAGGGCCGTAAAGGATGGCTGGCAGCCAGTGAACCTGAGGCGGATAACACTTGTACCCAGGTAGCTACTGGCCCTTGCTTGCCTCAAGTACGCTCATGAATGCCTCTTGAGGTATCTGCACCGAGCCTATGCTCTTTAGGCGCTTCTTGCCCTCTTTTTGCTTTTGCAGCAGTTTCATCTTCCTGGTCACATCTCCACCATAGAGCTTTGCCGTTACATCCTTGCGGAACGGCTTTATGTTCTCCCTGGCGATGATCTTTCCACCTATTGCCACCTGCAAAGGGATCTCGAATTGATGTCTTGGAATGGTCTGCTTGAGCTTTAGTATCAGTCGCCTGCCCCTTTGTTCTGCAACAGACCTATGCACAATGGAGGATAGTGCATCTACAGGCTCGCCATTGACCAGTATGTCGATCTTGACCAGGTCGCTTGCCTCAAAACCAATGAACTCATAGTCCATGGTTGCATAGCCGTGGCTTATGCCCTTTATCTGATCGTAGAAGTCGTACACGATCTCGGCCAATGGGGCCTTAAAATGCAATATCACCCTCTGTGGATTGAGATAATCGGTCTTTAGGAGCTTGCACCTCCTGGCATCAGCTAGCTTCATTATGCCACCGATGGAATCGATCGGGGTTATTATCTCCAACCTTACCATTGGCTCCCGCAGTTCTGCCACCTTAGACATATCAGGCAGTTCACTGGGGGAATCGATACGCTTGATGGTACCATCCTTTAACAAGATCTCGTAACTTACGGTCGGGGCGGTCTGGACCACATCTACGTTGCACTCCCGCTCGAGCCTTTCCTGTATGATCTCCATATGGAGCAGGCCGAGGAACCCACACCTGAATCCGAAGCCCAAGGCAGGCGAGTTCTGAGGTACAAAGGAAAAACTTGCGTCATTCAGACTGAGCTTCTCAAATGCAGACCTGAGCCTCTTGAAATCGGTCTGAGCAGCAGGATAGAAGTCAGAAAAGACCATCTGTACAGCAGGCCTGTAACCCTTTATGGGTTTGTCCGTCGGCCTCAGGTCGTCGGTGATCGTGTCACCCACCCTTACGTCGGCGATCCTGCGGATATTTGCCACCACATATCCCACCTGGCCAGAGGTGAGCCTATCACATGGGACCATATCAGGTCTAAATTGACCTATCTCTACGATCTGATAGATGGCACCTGTGCCGATAAACCTGATCCGCTGCCTGGGCCAAAGCGAGCCGCTAAAGACCCTCACATAACAGATAACACCGCGGTAATCATCGTACTGGCTATCGAATATCAAGGCAGCGGTCGGTTCATCCGAGCGATCTGGAGGGGCAGGAAGCCTATCGCAGATCGCATCCAGTAACTGACCTACCCCATCGCCTGTTTTTGCACTGATCCATAGGCACTCGGCTGCAGGGATACCAAAGACGTGCTCTATCTCCTGCGCAACTGTATCTGGCTGCGCTGCAGGCAGGTCTATCTTGTTTATCACCCCAATGATCTGGCAACCTGCATCTATGGCCATATAGGCATTTGCAACCGTCTGGGCCTGTATACCCTGCGTTGCATCAACCACCAGTATAGCCCCCTCGCAGGCAGTCAATGCCCTAGAGACCTCGTAATGAAAATCCACATGGCCCGGGGTATCTATAAGGTTAAGCGTGTATTGCTGGCCGTCTCGTACGTAATACATCGTGACTGTAGACGCCTTTATCGTAATGCCTCGTTCTCGCTCTAGGTCCATACTGTCCAGGAATTGTTCCCTGGCCTGTCGCTCCGTGATCGTACCTGTCAGCTCCAAGAGCCTATCGGCAAGCGTGCTCTTTCCATGGTCTATGTGGGCGATTATGGAGAAGTTTCGGATGAACTTGGTATCCATATACTAAGACCTCGATAAGACCAGCTACAACACAAAGTGATAAAGCAAGTAATCGGCTATCAGCATGCCCTTCCTTGTCAGGAAGATCCTCCCTTCCTCCACAGCCATGACCCCATCCCTTACATAGCGGTCGATCACATGTCCGAAAAGATCCAGCGGGTCATGGCCGGTCTTCTCCGCGAAATCCACTATCTCTATTCCCTGCCGCATACGCAGGTTCAACACCGCCGTCTGCCAGATGACCTGACGGTCACTTACAGGCTCCGATTCGCAGATTACTGGCAGGCCTGCCTCTATCGCATGGGTATATCCACGGACATCCATCAGATTCCTAGTCAGGCGGCCCTGCCAATAGGAGGCAGCAGCCGGCCCAATACCTATGTACTGCCCGCCAAGCCAATAGCCTAGATTGTGTCTACAGGCAAAGCCGGGCCTGGCGAAGTTGGAGATCTCGTATTGCTGGTAACCGCTCGATTCCAGTACGTCTATGGCCAGTTCGTACATCCGACAGTCGGTCTCCTCATCGATCGGTTCTAGCTTGCCGGCAGCCACCGCTGCTTCTATGGCAGTACCTGTCTCGATAGTAAGGGCATATGTGGAGATGTGCTCAACCCCAAGCGATATGGCCGCGCAGAGGTTCCTGTACCAGGTATCCAGATTCGAGCCAGGTATGGCATATATCAGGTCAAGGCCGATATTGCCGAGACCTGCCCGCCTGGCCACTCTGACGGCCTGGTAGATATCAGCAACGGTGTGCCTGCGGCCCAAAAGCACCAACTCCTGCTGGTCAAAGGACTGCGCACCTATGGATATGCGATCAACCCCAGCAGCCTTTATAGCCTGCAAGACCCGTTCATCCGCCTGGCCAGGATTGCATTCTATAGTAAACTCCTCGATCGTAGGCCAGGTCTGCTTGATCTTCGAAACAAGGCCGACCAGTAACTCAGCAGGCAAGATCGTTGGGCTTCCGCCTCCTATGTATGCAGTCCGAAGGTCTACATCCTTGTATTGGTTCAGCTCCGACTCTATTGCCCTACAGAGCCTTGCCGGGTCATGGACACCGATAGGCTCAGAATAGATACTACAATAATGGCATTTGGTCTGGCAGAATGGTATGTGGACATACAGGCCTACCCTCGACCTGTCCTTAGGATCATGACAGCTCATACTCCCTCAGACTTGAGGCTGGCAAGGTATTCAAAGAGCATCTGGTTGGTTGGGAACCTCGCAAGCAGCTTGTGCAAGGCCTCTATCGCCTCCTTTGGTCCATAACTAGACAGGACCCTCCGCAACGCGGAGATGGCCTTCAGCTCTCCAGGCCCGTATAGCTTCATCTCCTTCCTGGTGCCACTTGCAGGTATATCGATCGCAGGAAAGACCCTTGCCTCTGCGATGGATCGGCTCAGTACTATCTCGCTGTTGCCTGTACCCTTGAACTCCTCGAATATCAACTGGTCCATCTTGGAACCAGTGTCCACAAGGCATGTTGCAACGATGGTGACCGAGCCACCATTCTCCACGTTCCTAGCCAACCCAAACAGACGCCTGGGCACCTCCAAGACCCCGGCCTCAAGCCCACCTGTCATGGTAGGCCTGGCCTGTCCGCCCCAACGGGTACGATTGTTGAATGCCCTGCCGATCCTTGTGAGGCTATCTATCATCAAGACGATGTGCCTGCCGCACTCCAGCTCTGTCTGTACGTGTGCAAGCATCAGTTCTGCCAGGTCTGCATGCTCGTCGGCAGTGTGGTCACTGGTGCTGGCGATCACCTCCACCCCAGGCACCTCCCTTCGGAAGTTAGTCACCTCCTCAGGCCGCTCATCAATCAACAGGACGATGACCCTCACATCTGGACTATCCTGCCGGATGGCCCTGGCCATCTGCTCCAATAGTACGGTCTTGCCCCCCCTTGGTGGCGAGACTATCAGCTGCCTGGATCCTCTGCCTATTGGCGCGATCAGGTCTACTATCCGCATGCTCGGCTCACCACTTGCCCCCAGATCGAAACGCCGTTGCGGATCCAGTGCTACCAGATCCGAAAACCTTGGCCTCTTGTAAAACTGTTCCGGAGGCATGCCGCCAAGGGACTCGATGGTCACGAGCCTTTGCTTGCCAGCCTTGTTCTCCACCTGGCCGGTCACGGTTGCACCCTCGGTCAGGTGATACCGCGATACCAACGAAGGGTGAATGGTGATCTCCCTGTCAGGCATCCTGTAACAATTCTTGGCTACCCTGACAGCAAAGACCTTATTGTGTGTAAACCTAATGATCCCAGTGATGGTCTGTGTCATCGGAAATCTGCACCCCAATGGCCAGCCTGACTGGCCGCCATCCTACCAATAGGCTGTATTATCAAGGATTCACTGCGGTCTGACAAGCTTTTTTTGCTTGACCAGATAGGCCAGCTCCGATAAGAACAGCACCTTGTACCCCGGCAAGCAAGGCGGTCATGATGTAAACTACCGCAGGTGGATCGGGTGTGCAGGGTTAACCAGTTGGCAGGCATCCATAATGGCTATCGAGACAGTCAGGATAGGATTGGTAGGATTCGGTACAGTCGGCACAGGCGTGGCAAGGCTGATCGTCGAGCATGGCGACCTGATCGCAGCCAAGACAGGCATACGCCTAGAGCTTGGTTGTATTGTCGACGCAGATATCACCAGGCCAAGGCCTGTTGCAGTAAGACCTGACCTATTGACCACTGACCTGGATAGACTGCTCAATGACCGCCAGATAAGCATAGGTGTCGAGCTCGTCGGCGGGATCGAGCAGGCTAGGCAGATACAAATAAGGATGCTC
>JARYLO010000189.1 GCA_029907605.1 Sedimentisphaerales bacterium | reverse complement strand
CCATATGCTCGATATTGAACCTGGCCAACCGGATCGCAGTGCAGCACAGGTACGTCAAGGCTCCCAACAGGACGAACCTTTCGTATAAGGTCTGGTGACCGAGGCCCTGGATGGATAGGCCCTGGTGTACGACCCGCAGCATCAAGAATGCGGGCGCCACACCAAAGCTGACCATGTCGCAAAGGCTGTCAAGCTGGCCACCAAAGCTGGAGGTAGTATGGCTAATCCTGGCCAGACTGCCGTCTAGGGTGTCCGCAAGCATGGCCAGGAGGATCATGTATCCAGCCAGGGCTATACGCTCATACCCATCTGGAGGGCTGCCCGCCTTGCTTGCCAGCAGTAACGATGCAAAGCCACATATACCATTGAGCATCGTCACAAGGGCTGGAGCAATACCTACGTACCTGACGGGCCTGGCCTGGATATGCCCCCAAAAACGCCGTTTTTCACGCCTGTGATGGGCCCTGTTCATCCTCGTACCTCATCAGGGGGGTAAGGCCTGCCTTGACTGCCTGGCCCACCTTGGCCATGCATTCAAGTCCAGGCCTGTAAGGGACATATAACTCTGTTCTTGATCCGAACTTTATCATCCCGATCCGCTGGCCAGGTGCCAAGACCTGGCCCTGGTCCAGGCCGCAGACGATCCTGCGGGCAATAGCCCCAGCTATCTGCCTTACGATCAGACGATCCTGAGGGTGGTCCAGCCTCTGGAGCCAGATCGTATTCGATTGGTTGACCGTGCTACTTGCCGGATTGAGTGCGTTCATAAACCTGCCAGGCTGGTATCTTACCTGCAAGACGCGGGCACGACACGGGGATCTATTGACGTGCACGTCGAATATGCTCATGAAGATACCTATCCTCAGGACCTTGGGCCCAAGCTCGTTATCACTGGTCAGACCAATGTCCACGATCCTTCCATCAGCTGGGGCCAAGAGGATAGTTGGGTCATCTGGACAGGCCCTAGGCGGATCCCTAAAGAACCAGAGGACCCACCCCAACAAGACGACCAACAGGCCATCTACAGCAAGGACCACCCGCCAGCCCACAAGCCTGGGCCCAAGCAGCGTGATGGCTACAACCGCTGCCACTATACCTGCTGGCCATATCAGCAGTTGGGGAAGACCATATGAACTAAGATTCAGCCGCAACATGGGTAATGATACCGGAACAGATGATTCTAACCTTGCGTCCGCCGCTATCAATACAAAAGGCCGATCGCGGATATCGGCCTTTTGAGAAGGAGGGCGCGGGAGAAGGCGTTGAGCAAAGGGTCTAACTGCCGTTTCGCTAGTTCACATAGTTTCGGGTCTTATCTATCCTTTCACTAGTACTGACGGCCTTGCCCCGGATCTTGTGACAGTTTTTTCAGGAAGAATCCTGCATTATGATAAGATCTAGAATCCCTATCGAGATTCTATCTCATCGACCTCCCTTGGAATGGCAGGGCCCAACACACGGCAGCCCTCAGGGGTGACCAGTACATCGTCCTCGATCCTTATGCCACCGATCCCGCGATATGACTCCAATCGCCTGTAATCCACAAAGTCGCGGAACCGCCCCTCTGCTGCGAACTGCTCAATGAGCTGGTCGATGAGGTAGATCCCGGGCTCGACCGTCAATACAAAGCCTGCCTCTAGTGGCCTTGCCAGGCGGAGGCTCTTCCAACCGAAGGCAGGGTTCCTCCTGATCTGGTCTGTGTAACCGACAAAGTCCTCACCTAGGGCCTCCATGTCGTGTACATCTAGGCCGAGCATATGCCCCAGACCACACTGGAAGAAGAGCGTGTGGACCCCAGCCTCTAGGGCCTGGTCAAGGTCGCCTCGCACAAGTCCTATATCCCTAAGTCCCTCCAGCAGTGTCCTGCAGGCCAGCCGGTGTATGGCCCTGAACTCCACCTGGGGCCTTATGGCGGCAATGGTCAGTTTCTGTGCCCTCAAGACGATCTGGTACAGTTCCCTTTGCCTTGTGTCGAACCTGCCGCTTACAGGGATGGTGCGGGTGATGTCGCTGGCGTAGCGTAGGCTGGATTCAGCACCACTATCGTGTACCGCCATCTGGCCGGCCTGCATGAGATTATCATGGTATGGGTTGTGGAGTATCTCACCCCTGACGGAAAAGATCGTTGGAAAGGCCAGGTCCAGGCCCTCTGCCCTGGCCAAGGCCTCCACCTGTGCCACCACCTGTCTCTCATAGAGGCCAGGTCTGGTCAGGTCCATGGCCAGCCTATGCATCCTGGCTGACACCTCCAATGCTGATTCTATCTGAGCAACCTCGGCAGCGGACTTGACCGACCTCTGGCCGACAATGGCCTTTATCAAGGCCTCAGATGCAAGGTAGTGCACCTGCTCAGGCTGGATGGAAAACAACCTCGCCAGCCTCAGGACCTGGTCGGGCCTGTAGCAGGGCAGGGTGTGGACCGG
>JARYLO010000188.1 GCA_029907605.1 Sedimentisphaerales bacterium | reverse complement strand
CTACCAGTTCGCACAACTGCTATTCAAAGATGATACTACAACGCCAAGCACGCAGACAACACAAGCATCAGCTTCAACCAGACCTGCAACTCCGCCTGTTGTAGGTGCTAGGGGTGGATTCGGCGGACCGATAGAGTTGAGACCAGATGACAAGCCTGCCTTCCCTGATCCACCTGCTGGATTCAATGCAAGACGCGCAAACATACCTCACGGCCAAGTGACCGGGGTCGAATATGACTCAAAGACAGTTGGCGGCCGTAGGAAAATGATGGTCTATACACCACCTGGGTACTCGACCACCAAGAAGTATCCGGTACTCTATCTGCTACATGGCATCGGCGGCGACCAGACCGAATGGCAGAGGCTTTGCCATCCAGAGAATATCATTGACAATCTATTGGCTGATGGCAAGATTCAACCGATGATCGTTGTCTTTCCCAATGGCAACGCAACTGTAACGGTCGACCCTAACTCTGCAGGACGCGCCACAGGTGCCAGCCGTGGCACAAGGGGTGGCTTTGGCGGCGGATTTGAGGGCTGGGGAAAACCCTTTGAAAACGACCTGATCAAGGACATAATCCCCTACATCGAATCCCACTACTCTGTGTACACAGATCGTGAACATCGTGCCATAGCTGGCCTGTCAATGGGGGGTGGCCAAGCCCTCAATATTGGGATGTACAACATAGATCTTTTTGCCTACATCGGCGGTTTTTCCTCTGCTCCAAACACGAATCAGTTCGGGGGAATGAGCCCCAATACCCCATTTATGCCTGACCCAGCAGCGGCCAAGGAGAGGCTGAAACTGTTGTGGATTGCCTGCGGAAATAAGGATGGGTTGATTCGTGTCAGCCAAGCTGTCCATAACTATCTTAAAGAACAAGGAGTACCACATATCTGGCACGTGGACTCAAACGGTCATGATGCCACTGAGTGGGCGAATAACCTGTATTGGTTTGTGCAACATATCTTCAAATAAGGAGTGTGCAGGATGACAAGACAATCGTTGCATAGCATCTGTCGGTGGACCTTTAATCCTGGTAAGGGCGGGTTTGTACCTGCCGATATAAGGCCACAGTGGGGTCGCGGCTTTGGGACACCAGAGATGATCGAACTAGTGGCCAAGAAGATAAGACCCCGTCTGCCCGATCATATTGTGCTGGGAATTGAGATGCACTATGACGCCGAGGTGGATGACTCGAATGCATCAGCCGTAGCTGATGCCCTGGTGGCCAATAAGTTGTATCTAGCGATGATCACACCCGGCGCGCATTGCCACTTTGCCTATGGCGGTATAGCATCTCTGGACCCGAACGAACGCAAGGCAGCAGGGGAACTTGGGACAAAGACTGTAGACCTGGCCTACGGAAAACTCAAGAAGGCCTGGCATCCCCAAAAGGCCCCCGCATTTGTCATCTGGAATGGCTCTTTTGGCTACGACCTAGCCAGCATTGGGATCCGTCAGATGTACCAGAACCTAAAGGAAAGTGTTGCGGGCCTATGCAAGTACGAGGCCAGCAAGGGTGGCCAGCTTTATATCGCCTTCGAACCCAAACCAAATGAAGGGCACCCTGCAATGCTGATCCCGACGGTGGCCAGTGCACTGCTGTTCTGGTACAAGCTGGAGAAGGAGTTTGGGATCCCACTGAAGAACAAGGGTGTAAATAAGGAGTTTGGCCATTCGGAGATGATAGGCCTGGACCACGTGGCAGATACCGTTGAGGAATTGGATAGCGGTATGTGCGTGCATATGCACCTCAACAGCCAGGGTTATAATGATGGGATCATCCTAGGGGGTCCTGGCAAGTACGACATAGATCACGGGGCCCGCATCAACGGCATGAACATCGCCATTGCAGGGCTGATCCAGCAGGCAGGTTACGACCGGTGGAAAGGCCATGACATGCAGGCCAGGGCATATGACAACACTGAACAGGCCATAGACCGTGTGATCCGAAGCGTCTTGAGCTGGGAGGCATGCGAACAGGCAGCACGAGACCTTGATACCAAGGCACTGATGGATGCCCTAATCAACCGCCAGACCGCCAAGGCAGAGGACATCATGCGGCACGCAGTAGTCAGTGCACACAAGGCCTTTGACAAGATGTACAGTCAATAGAGACAGTTTGTCTTATCATAAGGCAGGAAGACCACGCCTGCCTCAAAAAGGAGCTGACAGATGAAGGTCCCACAGGTGTTATGGCTCGCTACAGTGACACTGCTACCTGCTATTTGCGTGGCAGACGCGACCGGGCAGTTCGATATTAACTCTCTGATCGAGAGATTACCCTTCAAGACACCTCTTAGGTGGAAATCCTCGGATGTCCTGATCAGGCCGATCTCAGATGAGACACATACCATCGTATCGGTAAAGGATCCTACGATCGTCCGGTACAATGGGCTTTGGCATGTCTATGCCACGGTCTATTCTACGTCGGCAAGGACCTGGAGCATGGTATACCTGAATTTCAAGGATTGGGCTGATGCACCAAAGGCAA
>JARYLO010000187.1 GCA_029907605.1 Sedimentisphaerales bacterium | reverse complement strand
TCCTCGGCCTTCTTGGCCTCCTCCTGTGCCAGCTTGAGTCTTCTGGCCTCCTCCTCCTGGGCCTTCTTGGCCTCTTCCTGGATCTTCTTGTAATCATCCCTACGATAGACCTTGATCAGTGAACCAGATGGCTCGGCAACATAGTCGATGCCTAGTACTGCATCCAATGCCTCCTCAAAGGTCACATCCACCAGCCTGGTGAATCCAAGCAATCCATCCACCTTACCACAAGGGACGATGTTCTTTTGATAAAGAGAGGCGAGGATCCGCAATGCCTCGCTAACCGTGCAGTTCTTCTCGAACACGATGAGGTCTGCCTTTGAGCCGTGAAACCTTGCCTGCCACGCCTCCGACCTGGCAGGTGATTCGGCCGCCTGTGCAGTCTGCTGCGAGTCCTGTGAAAGGACTACACAGGGCTGAAAGGCCATTGTCACAGCAAACATCAAAAGAAGACCAAGGTTTAGCCTTTTGATCGATGTGTTCTGACGCATAGCCATACTCCAGCTTGTCAACTAATGCATTCCACATCAGTTCACTGGGCCTTCCGTACCCCCTGAGGGCCCTCCTCAGCAGCCACGGTCAGAACCATGACGTCTGTGCCCCTCTTGAGATAGACCTTATCTGCCTCAATCCTTACTACCTCCCATAGATCGTCTTTTCTTGCATACCGGTTAAGGGCAAACTTCTGTCCTTCTGATACCAACAGATCGTTTATCCACGCCCTTCTCTTGCCACCTATAAGTATGGCCCTCAGTATAGGCCCTTCTGCTATCTTGGGTTCGGCCCGATCGGGCGAATTCCCTGTTGCATTGCCTGGTCGCTGGCAAAAAAGTCCCTATATATCCGGTCCCTAACAGGCAGAAAGACCGTAGGCTCCCTCTCTTGTGCAACTTGAACCAGGTCAGGCCCAGGATCTGCCGATACAGACCTGGGACCAGGCCTATAGAACAGCCAGATCGCAACGGCAGCCGCCAATATGGCAAGGCCGGTTAGACATAAAGGCCATCGCCAGGATGAGATCCTTATTGCCAGAAAGGCCGCCATAGCACCTACCCAACTGCCCGATGAAACACCACCAGCTCCATCTCTATCTCCAGATTGCCGCTTAGCGATCGGTCGTTCTCCAGGCGGAGCTGCTGTACTAATATGAGTCTTTGCAGGTCCGAGATTGCCCTCAAGAACGAGAAAAGATC
The DNA here is from genome assembly GCA_029907605.1 of Sedimentisphaerales bacterium. Taxonomy (GTDB): domain Bacteria; phylum Planctomycetota; class Phycisphaerae; order Sedimentisphaerales; family Anaerobacaceae; genus DTPU01. Next base: position 1,342 of record JARYLO010000187.1, on the reverse strand, counting down.
CGTCAAGGTGCCCTTGCACGTAACCTTTATCCTTGTCCTATAAAGGCCGTCGAGCAGCTCAGGTTCTGATGGCACTACCTGCTGCCCGGTCAGCCGCCCCTCCATCAGGCCCTGTAGTTCTTGCACAAGCTGACCCATCTGCAGGCCTATAGGTATCCTCTTGTTATAGGCCTCGATCCTGCCCTGGTACTGTGATAACCTCAGCCTGAGCCCAGGCAGTTGCCTCCTGAGCGATTGCGAAAGCTGTATTGCGGAGGTATCTGCAGAGATGGCCTTTTGCAGACCATCCAATTGGCGTCTTGCTGGCAGATAACCAAACAGGACAAAATCTGCCACCAATAGGCCACACACCACATAGATCGAGACCTGGGTCCTACTCATCGCAGACCCCCAAATCCCTGTCCTCACCACAGCTGCCTACAACCGGCCTGCATCGCACCTCGAATTCGAGCGGCCAGTTGTCTAGGTCCCCATGGCGCCAATATGAAAGCCTTACATCAGACAGATAAGGCGACCGCTGCAGGTCCTCCATAAGGTTTGCAAGCGCCTGGCCATCCCGTGCCACTGCCTTCAGCAGCAGGACTGGACCTTCATCGGTGATCTGTAAAATAAGGCCCTGTGCAAGAACATCTGGCCCGATGATCGAGCTGAGTTCTGACAGCAAGGCCGCAGGCTGAGGCCCTTTGGCAAGCCCATCCAATCGCTGCAAGGCCTGCCTACTAGTTGCGATCTGACTGACCAGCCGGTCGAACTCAGCACGCACCTGTTCTGCCGCCCTTGCCATTGGCCGATTCAAAAAGAGCTGTGCAGAGGCGCTCGATATAGATCGCATCGAGAAGGCATTCCATATGACCATGGCCAGGAACAGGACCGCCAGGGCAAGGTATTGTCTCCTCAGACATGCCCGCCTGGCCAGCTCTGCTCTGTACCAATCTGGCACAAAATCTATCTGTCTTTGGCCTAATCCCTTCATACGGTCACGGTCTGCTGGCTTATTTCCCTGATCCGGTCCGAGGCCAGGCCAAGTGCAACCAGCCACTGACCACCAAGAGGACCACCATCCCTATCAAGCCTTCTAACAGGGCTGGTCAAGATAGAGCAATTACAGTGGCTGCGGATCGCATCTATGAACTTTTGGTTGTACGAGCCACCACCTGCCAAGAAGACCTGCTCGATCCGCTGGCCCCTGAATGCCACGCTATAGTACCTAAGACACAGCCCTATCTCCCTTGCCATCTGCTGGAAGATACCCGCGAGCCCCTCGTCTATCGCGATTGCAATGGAGGCATCTATACCACAGTTGCCGTCTTTGGCGCAGACCTGCCACCTTTCATAGAGCCTG
>JARYLO010000186.1 GCA_029907605.1 Sedimentisphaerales bacterium | reverse complement strand
ATGCCTCTCCTGCAGCCACCACAGCCACAAAGGCCGGTTCAAATACCTCCGGATGCCTGGCCATTGCATCTGAAAGGGACCAGCCTGCATTAACCGCACCTGCCAATTCCCCCACCAGCCCCCTTAGGTCCTTTGATCTGCCAAGGGCCTTACCGCCACATTCCAGTTGTTCGTGTATCGCAGATAGTGCAGATACCAGGGGCATACCAGACCTCAGTAGGCCTGCAAGCTCCCTGGTGAGAATACAAAGATGCCTGCGGCTGACATGGTAGGTCGTGGGCCTGGTGTCCCAGGGCGATCGAGGTCTTGTCGCCGTCAAGCCAGTAGCCATCTTAACCCCCTTGCCGGATGAAGACCAGGTCTTGCGTCACCCTAAAGACCTCTTCTATGGTGGTGATCCCATCCCTGGCCTTGGCAAGGCCAGCGGCCTTCAGTACCTTCATCCCATTCACTATGGCCGCCTGACGGATCACCTGTGCAGGGCTTCCTGCGCTGATTAGTTCCCTGATACGCTCATCCACCACCATCAGCTCAAATATGCCGGTCCTACCCATATAGCCTGTATGCAGGCAGTAGTCACAGCCTGCACCCCTGAAGAAGGTCCCACCTCCAGCCAATTCAGGCCAGCTGCGGATGCACGCCTCAAGACCAGGACTAGTGTCAGGACATCTGCACTTGGGACAGATCACCCTGACCAGCCGCTGTGCGAGGCAGGCAATTACAGATGAGGAGATCAGGTAATGCTCTATCCCCATGTCCGCCAGTCTAGTTACCGCAGAGGCAGCGTCATTGGTGTGCAACGTACTGAGCACCAGATGACCAGTAAGGGAGGCCTGTATGGCTATCTTCGCGGTCTCAGCATCCCTGATCTCGCCTATCATCAAGACATCTGGGTCCTGCCGCAGTATATGCCTGAGGGCAACGGCAAAGGTCAGCCCTATCTTTGGCCTGACCTGCATCTGGCCGACACCAGGGATCCTGTACTCGACAGGATCTTCAACGGTCAGGATGTTCTGCCTGTCACGATCCAGTTCACTCAAGACTGCGTAGAGAGTCGTGGTCTTTCCGCTACCGGTTGGACCTGTCAGCAGTATGATCCCATGTGGCATGTGTATCAACTGCCGAAAGGTCGCAAGTATGTCCTGGTCTAGTCCCAATTCAGACAGGGCGAACCTGCCCTGCCCCTTGTCGAGCAATCGCAATACCACCCTCTCCCCATCCACAATAGGAATGGTTGAGATGCGTATATCTACCACATCCTTTCCTATCTTGATCCTTGTCTGGCCGTCTTGGGGAAGCCTTCGCTCGGCAATGTTGAGGTTGGCCATGATCTTCAGCCTGCTCAATAGTGCTGCGACCTGGTTCTTTGGTAATCTGGCCACCTCATGCAAGACACCATCTATCCTGAACCTGACAGTGGCTCCCTGGTCCGTAGGTTCTATGTGCAGGTCACTTGCCCTCGCCTGTACCGCCTTGTAGAGGAGCATCTTTGCAAGCCTGATGGCAGGGGCACGATCAGCTATATCAAGTAGGTCCTCGGCCTTTGAGGGCGCATACTGGGCAGGTCCATCTTGCGTCTTGTCCTCTGGACCACTGACCAATTCCTCAAGGTGTGAATCTGCCTGGCCGTAGTAACAATGGCTTATTGCCTCCTCTATCTCCTCTTGAGGACAGATCAGGATCTCACACTCAGAAGGCTTGAAGTCAAACCCCTCGGAACTGGCCTTTGCAGCCAGATGTCCTAGGACCGCATCTATTGCCTCGATATTGCCCGGATCAGCAGTTACCACTGCAAATCGGCCTGCCTCCTTGCAGATGGGCAGGACATGTTGGCCTTTGAAGAATTCAAGCGGCATGCCGTCAAGCAATTGGGGCCTCAGCCATCCAGGCTCAAGCCTGGTGATGGTCTTGATGCCCATCTCCTCCAGGTTCGTTTGGATCTTACTGGTCTGCATCGCCGTTCTGCCTTGCCTGCTCCATCTGCTGGCGCTTCTGTTGGGTGACCTGCTCGATCTGTTCCTGCGTCTCCATCACATAAGGCCTGATGAATATCAGCAAGTTTGTCTTCTGTGCCTTGTCGGTCTTGTATCGAAATAGCTGGCCAAGAACAGGTATGTCACCAAGCAGTGGCACGCGATTATCCAACCTGACCTTGTCATCCCTTATCAGCCCACCTATGACCATGGTAGAGCCGCTCTGCATGGATACAGCGGTCTGGGCTTGTCGCTTGGCAGTAGTGGGCGTGTCTGTGGATGGATTTGTAACGTCGGTGATGAGCTTGGTAAACTCACTTTCTATCTCTAGACGGACCATACCTCCCTTGCTGACATGTGGGGTAATGTCCAAGGTGATGCCCACATCTTTGTAGACATAGGTCTTTATCACCGTAGGATTGACAGGGTCTGTGGTCTCAGTAATCCTGGAGTTCTCTACAAAGGGCCTATTCTCTCCAACGATGATCCTGGCCTTGTGATGGTTAGTGGTAGTGATGTGGGGCGTAGAAAGTATATTCACACCGGATCGCTTTGTAAGTGCGTGCATTATGGCCCCGATATTGACGCGAGAGCTGCCCTGCCTCCACAG
>JARYLO010000185.1 GCA_029907605.1 Sedimentisphaerales bacterium | reverse complement strand
TTGCCCCCTTAACACCCTGCCTACAAGGCCGAGGCTATCATCTTGGATCCTTACATTAGCAGCTATCTATGGAGGCACCTTCCTAGAAGGCCTCCTGGAAGGCACCCTTGCGACCGCCGCTTAGTCCAGGCCGGAGGATCGCAGATACCAGGTAGTTAGGACTAGGTGAGCTGCCATAGATAGCCAGCTGACAGGTAAGCCTGTACACCAAGAGGCTGTATTGGGATCTGATCAGCAAGGCACATCAGGGACAGATGCAGCTGACAAGGAGGCGAGCCATGGGAATTAGAAGGGCTGGATCTGCGATCTTAGGGCTGGTATTGCTTGTTATGATCCTGACATGGTCTTGGCAGGTGGCCTTAGCCATACCGCCGGATTGCCCACCGTGTAAGTACTGGGATGGTCAGAGATGTGTTACGGATCCGTCCGTTGAATGCGGCGATGATTGGGATTGTGGGGTATGCTGTCAGTGTAATGAGGATTGTGAATGCGAGCGTGACCCTACATATGAGTGCTCAAAAGTAGGCGGATGTAGTAGGGATTGTTTTGAGTGTGATTGTGATTATTGTTGGTGCTGGGACCCAAGTCCTGGGATAGTTGCCAGCTTACAGGTGAGTAATGCATGTTTATGTCAGCAGACCAGTCACAGTGTGTCGGCATATGACTATGATTCCTTTGTGGATCCTTATGGTGGTGGGGGTTGGCAGCTTGATGGATTCAGGTATTCTTGGGCTAAGAGTGCTGGTAGTAATCCTCAGACAGGTCAGTCTATAGGTCCGACTAGTGGTTCGGGTGTGATCTGCCGAGCGCCGCCTTGTATTGGGACGGTGAATATTAGGGTGGACATAGACGATGTAGCGTACAGTGGGGATTGGGCTTGTGCTGGCAGTAGTCGTAATGATGTGCCGATCTATCGCCAGGCAGCTGCAAATGTAGTGTTGCCGGAAGGATGTAGCTCATGCGGAATACCTTCTGGGCCGGGGTATCCACTTGTTAATGAGCAAGACGGCTGCTATCTATGCGGGCCTATTGATTATGGACTCTGGGTCCCGGCAAGCGAATCCAGCCACTACTATTTGCTTACTACTAGCCCATGCTATAAGCTCTGCACCTGGCACGCAATGTTGCAGTCTGTAAGTACAACTGTGGAGATCTGCCGCAGCTGTCCCGCGAATCCTCCATCGGTGCTATACTACCATGACGTGGCAGCTATGACGCAAGTGGAGGCCTGTGCCTATCTGCAAACGCATTTTCCCAACAATCTCGTTCAATTTGCAGATATTAGGCCAGACAATTGGTGTGGAGACTGCGTAGCCATACATGAGAGTACCCATCTTTGGCAGGACTGGGTGGAAGAGCAGTTCATGCCGGCTGTTGAAGCCTTCATGGCCTACTTGGACCTATGTGGCGTTCCTATTAATTGCTCTCAACCAACTTCCTTGCATTGTCAAACAGCGATAACAGCATCTGTTAAGAGCGAATTGGACAATGCATGGGAGTACTTTATGTCTCTGGCCTTGATAGGCTGGCAGCTTGATCCTGATTCAGAAGGTGATGCACAGGCTGCTGAGCTAGAGTGTTATCAACAGATTGCTGACGCTTTGAGGGCAAAATGTTTAGGGAATTGAGTAACTTCTTTTCTAAAGGTGCTGCCATGGTTAACAAGAGTCGCGGTTACTGCCAAATCATGTTAATGATCTTAGTGGTATTGGGGGCTAATGTTTCGAGCTATGCGATCGGAGGGCCAGCGGGCCAGACAAAAGATGTGAAGTACTCGGAAAAGGCCGATGATATACAGAGCCTTCGCAAAGCTCTAAGAACCGATAGAAAGCCAGTCGATATGGTAAAGTGGTACCAGTCTATTCTGAGTAGACATGGTGTCAGCGATTTCAACACACCAAATCTGATTAGCCTATTATCAGACGCCAGCCCTCATGTACGTGTATACAGTGCCTTGCTATTAGGGAAAAAGGGGAAAGGACGGCGGTTGTAGCGTTGCAGAGATCTCTGCAGGATGGATCTAGCCGAGTGAGGATTGCGGCAGCCGAGGCTTTGTTGAAAATGGGTAACCGGGATGGTATACCCTGTTTACTTGAGATGTTACAGAGCATGTCAGCTCAGCTCCGTAGCAGGGACTACAAGAACATTGTTGAGATTCTCCATGCTATTACGGCTCTTGCATATGCCGAAGGGGCATCTGCAATTCCATATCTTAAGTTCTTGGCTAAGGATACTCAGGCTAGTTGGGCCGTAAGGCTTAATGCCCTCCGGTGCTTGGCCAGGCTTTTCGGCTGGGATCCGAGGGTGTTGGAAGAGATAGTCGCTATGCAGAAGGATCCGGAAGGTCAGGTGCGTGCTGAGGCCATAGAGATTACAAGGCGACTAAAGCCTGATCATCGATCTGTGTCGCTAGAAGTAAGGGGTAATTCTATCAGGATCTGGGATGCGAAAAGAGGCCAAGTTGCCAAGGCGACCTTACAGATAATAGATAAGCCCTCACATCCCAACAGGCCTGGCTGCTTGCAGATAGCATCTATAGCATCTACCAGTGGTAGCAAGGTCAGGTTGGTTGGGGCCAAACCTTTTAAGGGAGGCTTATATCCCTACCCATTGTCAAGACAGAAAATTGTAGAATTTAAGATAGATTCACCGCCTATTGTTACAGCAGTTGG
>JARYLO010000184.1 GCA_029907605.1 Sedimentisphaerales bacterium | reverse complement strand
AAGAAGGCCGAGGAAGAGGCAGAAAAGAGGCGACAGAAGGAACTACTTGACCCGGCCAGGATGGTCTGCAAGGCCTTTACGCTCTACTACATCTCTGCTGCAGAGGCGGCAGGCCTTGTGCAGTCGGTCCTCAGTCCAAATGGCGTGATAAAGGCCAGCTCAAAGGCCGACAGTACACTGCCAACGGGCCAGTCCATCAGCGGAGGCCCTGGTGGTGGAGATAGCTTTGCCTTCAACGACATCCTGTTGGTCAAGGACTATCCGGAGAATGTGGAGGCAGTAGAGCAGCTCTTGAGGGAATTGGATGTCAGGCCAAAGCAGGTCCTCGTGGAGGCCACGATACTGGCGGTGAGGCTCAACAACCAGACCGAGTTTGGCGTCAGGTGGGACACATTAAAGGGTATATCTTTCCCAGATGCAAACCTGGTTGGGGGCGGGGCATGGATGCAGTCCGGCCTGAAGATCGGGATCTGCAAGGCAGATGTGGCGGTCTTTATCCAGGCACTAGAGGAGATCACAGACATGACCTTGCTTGCAAATCCCAAGATCCTGGCGACCAACAAACAGCTCGGCCAGGTCTATATCGGTACAAAGATAGGCTATAGAGATCAGGCAACCATCAGCAGTGGCATGGCTACGGCAGGTGAGGTGAAGTTCCTGGATACTGGTACAAAGCTTTCATTTAGGCCATACATTGGCAACGATGGTTACATCAGGATGGATATCCATCCAAAGGACAGTACCGGCAGCCTCACAACCGACATCTATGGTAAGATCCCCAGCGAGACCGCTGTGGAGTTGGCCACTAACATACTTGTCAAGGATGGCCAGACCGTGGTCATTGGGGGGCTCTTCAGGAATCAGGTCACCAAGTCAAAAGGCCAGGTCCCAATCCTGGGCGACCTGCCGATCGTCGGTACCGCCTTCAAGAATACCTCTGATACGATCGCGCGTCAGGAGGTGATCGTGTTGCTGACACCGCACATACTGGAGGAGCCCGATGTGGTCGGCGGCCAGCAGGCTGCGGAGGAGGTTGATAGGCGGATCTTGGCTGCAGACAAGTCCCTGATCCCCCTTACACAAACCAGGATTGTCAAGGACTACTATGCCAAGGCAGTCAATGCCTATCTAGATGGCGATATGGATGCAGCCATGCAGAATCTGGATGCAATACTGGCCCTTCAGCCTACGGATCTGGATGCGCTGAGGCTCAAGGAGAGGATAATACAGCAGACCTCTCCAGAGGATTACCAGCGCCTGGAGCGGATCAGGATAAACCAGATACGTGACCAGTCTAGGTAAGAGGATATAGAAGGTTGGTAATGGAGGTGATGAGGCATCTAATCGTTCCCATATGTGCGACCCTGCTTATTGGATGCATTAGCTGCCTGCAGCTACTGGCACAGGCCGGGGGTCAGTTAGTCCTAGGCCAGGTGTTGGCCGTTACGGTGGGGTCTGCATTGGCCGCAGTGGTCTGGTCATGGTGGGCCTATCACAGGGCGATCTTGAAGGCCATCTCGGCCCAGAATGGCCAGCACCCAAGGGATGGATGGCTGGCATGCCTTGTGGCAGGGCCCATAAGGCTGATAGAGAAAGGCAGGTCCCAGGCGGCCCAGCTCATGGACCTCTTGGAGCAGGCAAAGCTGAGGGTGCAGTTGCTCGAGCAGAAGGCCCGGCAGATAGAGGCGATACTCGATAGTATTAAGGATGCGGTTGTGGTAGTAGGCCGAGATAGTAAGGTCGTCTTGGCCAATAAGGCCGCACTGGAAATGTTCGAAGCTGACGCCGAGGCCTGCAACACCTGCAGTCTGGATCGGTGGTTCGGTCAGGACCACGGAGACATGTTGGGTATAGTCCACCAGGTCTGCAGCGGTCGCAATGAGCCGGCAAGGGTGGAACTGAGATGGCCAGGTGCGGATGGAGATCGCTTTTATGACTGCGTTGTCTGTTGCGTACGCGATCAAAAGGGTCAGCCTTGTGGGGCTGTGGTCATGCTCCATGACATAACCAGGGACAAGGATCTGGCAAGGGCCAAGGATGATTTCATTGGTTATGTATCGCACGAGTTCAAGACCCCCTTGGCCTCTATCATCGCATATGCGGAGATGCTGTTGGATGATGAGGTTGCCGACGATCTGACAAGACAACAGTACCTACAGGTCATCCTGGATCAGGCCGCCAGGCTCAATCGCCTTGTGGAGAATATGCTCAGTACATCGAGGATCGAGTCAGGCCTGATATCGGTCAAGAAACAGGCATTGAGCCTGGCGATGCTGGTCGAGGAGCACGTCAAGGCGATCTCCAGCTATGCCAATGAGAGGGGGATAAGGGTCGACGGACAAAGACCTATTGTCTATGACCAGGTTATTGCTGATAAAGACCTGATTGGGATGGCCATAATCAATCTGCTAAGCAATGCCATCAAGTACAACAGCCCAGGTGGCCTGGTCACGGTCAGGACAGAGGTAGATGAGGTCCATTCGGTGGTGCGTTTGACGGTTACGGATACAGGCGTTGGGATTCCGCCTGAGCAGCAACAACGGCTATTTGAGAAGTTCTATAGGGCACCGGCAAATGCCAATAGGGCTGAGGGTACGGGCCTTGGCCTGAATCTGGTCAAGCAGATTGTAGAGAGGGTCCACGGTGGCAAGGTCTTTTTCTCCAGCACCGTAGGTGCAGGCAGTACATTCGGTTTTGAACTGCCGCTGGCAACCAAGGCCTGCCATGTTGCTGCCGCAGGATAGTCCCACAGATAGGAGGAAAGAAGAAGATGACAGGTAAGAAGGTATTGGTCGTGGATGATGAGATCCACATAGTACACGTGGTTGCAGTCAAGCTCAGGAACAACGGCTTTGAGGTCATCAGTGCCCAGAATGGCGGCGACGCCCTGGAGCTTGCCAGGCTGGAACAACCGGACTGCATCGTCACTGATTTCCAGATGCCTGTGATGTC
>JARYLO010000183.1 GCA_029907605.1 Sedimentisphaerales bacterium | reverse complement strand
ATCACATATACCCGAACCACCTGGGCCTTCTGGACCACGTTGGCAGGACCTGGTTCGACCACCGTGGCAGGCTGGAGTTCGCGGAAGAACAACCCACCCAGTGTAGACTGATCCCCGCAGTACTCCTCAGGACCCAATACCACTATATCCCCCTCTCTGATGGGCACTGTGAATGCAGCCCCCATGAACGGAACCTCCATCCTCCGTGCAAACTCCACCAGCCGGTCCACATGCCCAACAACCCCAGGTGTGGATACCGGATATGCGACCAATTGTCTGATCGCGCCGCGGGAACCCATCGCCTCGGCCTTAAGTCGAAGTGCCAAAACACCAGGGCCGACCATGGCCGTCTCTTGAGAACCCTGCTGAGAGGTGTAGGTGACCCGCACTGCCTTAGGGAGGGCCCAGACCTTCATGTCGTGGGGTTGGTCCCCGTCCAGCCATACGGTCGTGATATTGGCCAACCTGGCCTGCGCCTCTGCCAAGGAGCCAAGGATCCAGTCCCATCTCTGGACCGTGGCCTGTGCAACGCGGAATGCATTGGCCCGAAACACAGTGTAGTTTGCAAAACGTATAGGCCTTATGTTCAATCCATCCCAAAGCCCCCTCAGGTCCGCCAGGCGGTCCGCCTGTACATGGAATACATAGACATCGAGGTTTGTGGTGTCCAGGATAGTCAGGCCGCCGTTCGGGTCCCTAGGGGCAAGGTCGGTGATCTTCAGTTGCCCTGCCAGGGGCTGCTGAGGCTCCTTTGCACAGCCGCCCAAACCAACCACCATCAGTAAGACCAGCAAACAGCCCTTCATGCCCTTAGCCTAGCTGCCCATAGACCAGCCTGTCAACGCCCCTATAACCTTGACCTAGCCGCCACGGCCCATTATGGTATGGCCTTGTCTTGTAGGAGTTGACCCAGTTGGAATTACCCTGGCCAGTAAAACTCAGGATCGTCGCTGCCTTGGCGGTCGGTGTGGTGGTTATAGGAATACTTGGTTGGCCATTGGCAGGGCTTTGGGACCCATTGGACATAGTTGCTGCATACCACCTTAGCAGATTGGGTGCCAGCATATTGCTGGTTATCTGCGTAGCTGTTGGCATACTGGGTTACCTTGTGGTGTGGCCTTACGGCAGGCAGATCGCGCCCCTGGCAGTGCCTGCAGGGCTCGGGACCTGGGCGGTCAGGTCAGAACGCATCTGCAAGCTGATACAGCGGGCACCAGGCCCGGATCTCAGACTCGAGGTATTCGGCAGACTTTGCTGGGATTCATGGTATTGGTTTGCCATGGTGATGGCTGGCATGGCTGGGTTGTACCTGGCCTGGCACCTATGGCCATCCGATGCCAAGGACCCGGGGGTGGTCCTGAGGAGGCCTAGGCCAATAGGAAGGCTCCTTATCGATAGCGGGATCTCCATACTCGCCAGTTGCCTTATAGGCTATATAGGCCTGAGTGCACTTGCCCGGGGGACAGAGATTATCGGCGCATCCATTTCCACCCAACCGGCCACCAGCCAGATAGCATTTGCTGCAACAGTGGCATTCTGGCTGGCAGGGCTTGCGAGTGCAAGGGTGCTGAGGGTAGGTCCTTTCTGCCCCATAATCGCAACCGCCATCCTGCCCACACTGGCCTTCCTGTTGTTGGCCAGGCCAGAGGTCATAGGCCCTGTGGCAATGGCCTACCCAGCCACATGCCTACCCCAGACCGTCCTTGGTATATTACCTATACAGACAGTCAGCTTCGGGACCATCGGCGCCATCGCTGGTTATTGGACCGCTGTGCGTATCGAGTACTGGAGGAGGCATCTTGAGGTTTAGACCAGCTAGCACCAGCCCAAGACTTAATTTAAGTCCCTGACAGGACGTAACTTAGCTGCCTTTCTAATATCTTGCCTGTGTGAGGCAAAAACCCAATTTACTTTATCCTCCCGCCCAGTTTTGCCGAAGAATCACACTGCCAATATCCTTAAGCTTACAATTGTTGTAAATCAGCAAGGTGATCATGACGATAGGAGTTTTAAGAAGTCGATATTTTGGAGTGACAGCCTTGGATGTTCCATAGGCCTGGCCAACCAAAAAGGAGTTGACCATGTTGGTGCTGAGCAGGACAAAAGATCAGTCGATAATCATTGGTGATAATATAAAGATCACCATAGTGGATGTCAGGGGCGATAAGGTCAGGCTCGGCATCACTGCACCAAAGGATATACCGGTCCACAGGGAGGAGATCTACCTGGCCATCCAGAAGGAAAAGAAGGCAAAGGAACAGGCTGCTGAGCAGCCCCCTGAATCACCCCAGGGCCAAGCAGAACAGCCTCCTCCAGAGCAGGCCAAGCCAAACGACCAACCCAAACAAAGGCGAAAGAAGGAATCAGTACAATAGGCTGATCTGTCCTTCTGGCCTTTGCCTCCCTCTAACCCATCTTACCATCCTATCACCGCAGGAATCGTACCAATTGGCTTGAACGACCAGATGATGTCCTATAGACTAAGTGGGTCTGGCGGCGTAGCCAAGTGGTCTAAGGCGACGGTTTGCAAAACCGTTATACGTCGGTTCGAATCCGACCGCCGCCTGTCTGGAGCCATACAAGGCTAGTTAAGACATCGGCCCAATGGCCTGCATTATCGGCCAGAGGGCCTTTTGCTTGGATTGTAAGATGATCACCACACCCAAGGGCGTCAGGCTACATATAGGCATATTTGGTAGGCGAAACGTGGGCAAGTCCACGTTGATCAATGCACTTGCAGGCCAGCAGGTGGCCATAGTCTCGTCCCAGCCAGGTACCACCACCGACCCTGTGGAAAAGCCTATAGAACTTAATCCTATCGGGCCAGTGGTACTGATAGATACCGCAGGCCTAGACGACTCGGGTCTGGTGGGTAGCGCAAGGGTCAACAGGACCATGCAGGTCATGGAAAGGGTCGACCTGGCGATCCTCGTATCCGAGGCGGGCAACTGGACCCAGTTTGACC
>JARYLO010000182.1 GCA_029907605.1 Sedimentisphaerales bacterium | reverse complement strand
AAAGCTGGTAATCTGTGTGTTGGCAAACAGCCCTCTTATGGTAGCTAGCTGTCCCGACAAAGTACGTAGATCACTTGGAGGATAGGTACGCAGGTCTTCAAGCCTGCGGCCGATCTCTTCACGTAGTGTAGGCCCTACCACCTCCGGAGGTATCTGCCACTTGGTAGGCTCGTTCAGATCGTCGGTCAGATAGAGGCCATTGAGCGTGATAGTATGGTCGGATGCATTGAATAGCTCTATCCAGTCCGGAAACTCGCCTGCCTCACATGGGTCCTCGATAGTAGACCTGTTGTCAGCCATCAGCTCGTTTATCACTAGGCCACCTGTCTTTACGCTATTCTGATTGCTGTTGGCATACCCAGGTGTAGGCTTGGCAATTATGCCCCACTGATCGCCACCATCGATCAGCCTTGCAAAGGATCTGTCAGGTAATTGAGGACCAAACTGTACTAGATCAAGGAGTGTCTTGCCGTCCGAATCGAATAGGGCAACAAGCTCACCGGACGCATTTAGCTTGAATCCCATATGGGTTGGACCTTGTTCTGGATCGGCATCTGCCCACAAAAGGATGTGGCCGCCAGGCGGCAGGTCAACACGCGGCACTTGGGGTAATTGCTGGTCCAAGAACCGATTCCATAGGTCAAAGGTCAAGGCTAGGGCCCTTGGGCTATTGTTTGGAATCGCAAGCCTCAATAGACCAAAATTGGCAGCCTTACCGCCAACATATCTTGCGTCAGACGGCAGCAGACCTTCTACTGAGACTACGTAACTTCCATATGTCTGGAAGGGTTGGATCTCAAGCGGCTGGACTTGCTTTAGGGCTAGGATCTGTTGGACCATTGCATCATCCAGTAGACCCTCGACATCTATGAGCCTGGTCTGGCTTGTACCAGAACCATCCTCATACGCGGTAAGGATGACCCTGTGACCTACAAGGCTATGTGCCAGGTCAGCATCCTTTTGAAAAGCCAGGTATACAAATGGTAAGCCATATGTCCTGGAAAGGATGGCCACATGAGAGTTGGGGGTTGAAGGCGTTAGCGTCATGACGCCCGCCAAGACAGGTATCTCAGCAGGCACGCCATCGGTCAGAAGTATATCATCGGAAAGCAATTCACCAGAAAGATATGCCTGGTAGATCTGATCAGAATGGTAGAACCTGAGCCTTCCCAGCGCCCAACCCTGAGAATAACATGTGTTGCCCTTCGCCCACCTGGAGATTGAACCTATCTTGATCCCTTTGGACTCGAACCACTGCCGATCAGTAAGGGCCTGAGCCTGCTGTTCAAAGGTAGGCATGAAGATCGGCTCTGCTCCGTCGGGGGCAATCACTGCTGCTCGCACTATACTAAAGAACCTCACTATCTGGTCTCGATCATATGTCACAAATTGTATGCCGTACTCATTGAATTCTGCTACAGGTGGATTTCCCTTGGTGGGCGGATACAAGACGGTCCCAAGGACCGCCTTCGGGTTATCACTGCCAATAGTCTGGTTGTAAAACTCTTGCCAAGATAGTCCAAGGAATGGATCTAGGCAGTTCACGGCAAAGTCATAATGCAGCTTGTACCTCTTGCTATTCTGGAAAAACGCGGTGTTTGCATCATAAGGCTCCAATAGTATCGTGAACTTCACCCACCTTACCCCTGCTGTTGGAAATGAGCAAAAGGGATCGTCAGGGAACGCGATCTGATTCTTCCAGTATGGTGAAGGCGCGATATCGGCCTGGCTTAGTAAACTAAGTGGCCCAAAACAGGTAGCTACTATTAGTAGGATCCTAATACTCTTCATATACTTCTACCTCCATCCCACATCAGGTCCTACGATCTGTCCTCCTACAGAACCATCACCATACGGATCTGCCTGCACCCAATAATAATACTTCACACCAGGTACCCCTCCCATGTCATCATACTCCAAACCCATCTGCCAACCACTTATCGCCTCCCTCTGACCATCCACACTCATACTCCGATACACACAATACCTCGTCGTCATCAACGGCCCATTACATACCTCCCCCCACCTAACCCGCACCCGATCCATATACTCCCCATCACTTGCCTCCACCCAACTCGGACCTCGCGGATTAGGATCATACCACGGATATAACCCAGGATTCCACTCACATATCCGCCATAAATCCTCACAATAAGCCTTCTGACCCAAAGGATTTCCACTCAAATCCAATACCCTCAACCTCCTCAAACCTACCAACTCCGATATGTCCTCTATATCATTAACCCTCAATACCAACTCCTCTAACCCTACCAGTCCCCCCAAACCACTAATGTCCTTCAAACTATTATTCCGTAACACCAATCGCCTCAAACCCACCAACCCTCTCAAACAACTAACATCACTAATATTATTCCTGTGTACATCCAACTCCTCCAACCCAACCAATCCAGATATCCCTCTCAAATCACTCAAGACATAATTGTCCGATACATCCAACCTCCTAAGCTTCCCCAAACCAGATAAAGGACTCAAATCCCTTATCCGATTGTCATTCAATACCAACTCCTCCAAATTCTTCGCATACTCCAAACCAGTAAGATCCTCTATGTACTTGTACCCAACTGTCAAACTTGCCAAACCCAACATGTCACTAGCCGTAGGATCCACCACACCCAACGCCTCCTCCACCGCCTCCTTCAAACGTATGTCAGAAAAATAAACAGGATCCGCAGAGACACCTCTTGATCTACTTGCCTGTGCGGTACCTCCATATGCACCCATGTTTATCCTACCACCATTCGGCTGACCCTCACAACCAAACCCCAACCCAGGATCACCTCCATCTATACATGGACTGTGCTCCTCATCCATAACCCATCCACCACTCTCCCCACCCCAATGACCTCCCACCGACCTCAAATGATAATCTCCAACCTTAAATAACCCATCCTCCCATACCCCTCCCCTAACAAATAACGGATCCCTATCTATATTCCCCTCACCTACCCATCCACCACCCACATCACTATACCTCACCTCACACCCACCCCCAATAATAACTATATTT
>JARYLO010000181.1 GCA_029907605.1 Sedimentisphaerales bacterium | reverse complement strand
GGAGTTTGAGTTCATCGAGAGGTTTGCCTTTTACGAGAGGGCACGGCAGGCCTATGCAATAGTTGCCACCAGCGAACCTGCCCTTTATGCGAACATAATCCTCAAGAAGGGGGTAATAAGGCCCACCTGATCACGGTGTGTTTTGATCCTTTGGCATGCGTAGGATCCCGCCGAGGCCTGCCTTGTCTATGGCGGGGCCCAACAGGTCCCCTACGCCGGCAGGCAATCTCCCTCCCAATTCCTTCTCCACCTTGCGCTGCAATTGCTCAATGGCCTTCTGCTTGCCTTGCTCAATGAGGACCTTCTTTAGGGATTCCTGCAGTCGCTTTGTGTCGAATCCTATCCTAGGGTCATCTATCGGTCCTCTTATCCACATCGGCACCTCTAGCCTCGAAAGGCCGGAGAACAATTCATTGGCGGTCTTGCTGTCAAGGCCCAACAGGCCCTGTGTGACAGAGGCCTTTAGGTGGGTGATCGCCAGGTCCACCTGCAGGTCTATGGCCTGGGCCGATACCGTGCCCTTTAATGTACCTGCGACGTTGCCTGCATCAAACCTCAGGGGATTATCTGGTCTGAGGACAGATTGCAGCCTGCCAAGATCAAATCCCTCTATGATCCCATCAAGTTGGGCAGATTGTTGGCCCCAGTTGATCCTCAACTGCAATCTAGGGCCCATCTGGCCCTCCAAGATCAGATCCGTTGGCAGGCCTACCAGGTAAGGCCTTTCGCTAAGGTTGGTGACCCTGATCTGCGTGGCCCCGAATAGGGGGCCTGGTAGGTGGATCTGATCGAGCTGTGCCTGTCTTATGAGGCACCTGACCCTTGGCGTAGGCTGTGTTGCAGAGAGGTACTCAAGATAGCGTTGTGGTACGATCTGGCTGGGGGGTTGGCCTGAAGGTAGGTATGGGCTTATCCTTTGTAGCCAAGTGCGGACCTTATTGGCATCCTGCAGGTATCTATCGAGATTGGCTAGGGTGGAGATGTCTAGGTCGATCTTGGGCAGATGCCAGGTCCGACCCTCGGCCTGTTGAACGACCTGGGCAGGTGTGGCCCTTGGCCTATCGAGTCCCACGTCCCTGGCCTCCAATCGATCAACTACAAGGCGGCCAAGTAATAATTGGTACGGATCCACTTTGAGCTGTGCGCTGGCCACCTCGAGGCCATTGTGCGTAGGCCTTTGGGCATCGGCAATGGCAAGGCCCTCAATACCAGCCCGGCCTGCCAGTAGTGACAGGTCCAGCCTCTGCACGTCCACGGTTGCACCATTGGCGTAAGTAAGGGCCCTTTCGATCCTGGCCCTGAGGAATTCAGACCCGCCCAGCCAGTTGGCTGCAAGTATCCCACCAGCCATGATCGCCAATACTACAACCCCCCACCACCGGATATAACGCGTCTTTACTGAAAGGGCGGTCCTTGCATCTGGGGCACGGGGGCCTATTATCAGCCACTCCAGAAACCTTATGTACCATCTTGATTGCAATAGGCGTACCCGTTCGGAGCGACCCTCCACGGTCAGCCAGAGCCGCCTGAACCTATAGACCGCAGTCGCCATCCCTATGCCCAGCAGGATCGCCAACCAAGGCGCGATCGCCATACCACCAACCACAGCAGGCCTATCAAGGTCTGCCAATGCGATGATAGGTATCTGCCTTAAGGTCTTGCAGATCCAGCCGGCATGTTCGTTTAGGATCCTGCCTGTATGATAGAGCACCGGAGCGGACAGCAGGGCACATGTGCGACCCAGTACTGCGGATGTAGTGAAGGCCCCAAGTGGTATGTTCAAGACCAGGCCTGCGATCACCAGCAGTATGTGTGGCCCGCCAAAGCCAGGGATGAACCCCAACCACCATCCTAGACCCACACAGATACCTGCAAGTGGAGGTGAGACCCTTCCCCTAAACAGAAATCCCAGTCGCTTTATGGGTGCTGGCAAGAGCATGATATTATTCTACTGTCTGTTGCCCTTGTCTTGAACTATCCACTGAGGATTTACCTTTGTTGGCTGCCAAATTGACATTTCTCCAGATGAATGCCACGGTCAGGCGATATGACAGGTCCCAACGGTTGCAGGCACGGTTTTTGCAGCCTAGTACATAGAGACAGACTCGGAGGTCAGAAATGAGATTTGATAGGTTTACATTGAAGGCACAAGAGGCACTGGCCACTGCCCAGCAGATGGCGATGGCCAGGTCCAACACCGTATTGACACCGCTTCATATCCTGGCTGCCCTGTTGGCGGACCAGGAGGGCCTTGTGGGACAGATCCTCAAGAAGATAGGGGCCAATGTGAGCCGTATCAGGCAGATGACCGACAGCGAGCTGAATCGTCTGCCGCAGGGTACGGTCTCTGGCCAGATCACACCGGATCCAGCATTTACCCAGGTGGTCCTGGATGCCCAGAATAGGGCCGAGAAGATGGGGGATGAGTACCTTAGCGTCGAGCATCTGCTGCTTGCATTGGCCTCTGTGGCCAGCGATGCAAGGCAGATCCTTTCCCTTAACTCCGTCACTACCAGTCAGATCGAGCAGGCAATAAGGCAGATCCGTGGTGGAAGGAAGGTCACCGATGCCTCGCCTGAGGACAAGTACCAGGCCCTGGAGCGTTTTGGGGTCGACCTGGTAGAGTTGGCACGCAAGGGCAAGCTCGATCCTGTGATAGGCAGGGATGAGGAGATCCGCAGGTGCATGCAGGTCCTGACGCGCAGGACCAAGAACAATCCTGTATTGATTGGTGAGCCTGGTGTGGGAAAGACCGCCATAGTTGAGGGTCTTGCCCAGAGGATCGTGGCAGGGGACGTGCCAGCAGGCCTAAGGGACAAGACCGTCATAGCCCTTGACATGGGCAGCTTGATTGCAGGGACCAAGTTCAGGGGTGAGTTTGAGGAGAGGTTCAAGGCGGTCCTAAAGGAGGTTATCGATTCTGAAGGTCGGATTATCCTCTTCATCGACGAACTACATACCGTTGTGGGCGCTGGAAAGGCCGAGGGGGCTGTAGACGCAGGCAACCTGCTAAAACCAGCACTTGCACGCGGCCAATTGCGGTGCATAGGTGCAACCACCATAGATGAGTACCGCAAGCATATAGAGAAGGATGCGGCCCTGGAGAGGCGTTTCCAGCCCATCATGGTCGATCCCCCA
>JARYLO010000180.1 GCA_029907605.1 Sedimentisphaerales bacterium | reverse complement strand
TTGAAACAGGAACTGGTTATTCAAGAAGATCCGCGGGATACCGGCTTGGTCCTTGCGGACCTCGATCTTGCGGATGCCAAAATAGCTTGCCACCACATCCAAGACCTGGCCGTCGCGGACCAGGGCGACCTCCAGGTCGTAGAGGTGCGGCTCGTCAGGCGACCATGGCTTTGGGTCCTTGATCCTCAACTCGACCTGGCTGCCAGTAGTCCCTTCTGCCGTGCAGAGTGCCTGCTGCCCGTCCCTGGCGGTCAGGCGGACGCGGGCGTCGGAGCTCGCCTGGACCATGACGGTTACCGTGCCCTTATCCAGGTCTGGGAAGATCGCAATGGACCGAATGTAATCTGTAGGTACAGGCTCCAGCCAGACCGTCTGCCAGATACCGGAGACCGCGGTATACCAGATCCCGCCAGGTTTCAAGACCTGCTTACCCCTTGGCTGATAGCCTGTATCGGTCGGGTCCCAGACCGCAAGTACCAATTCGTTCTGGCCCGGGCCGAGGGCCTCAGTGATCTCGAATGTGAATGGTTCATAACCGCCTGTGTGTTCGCCCACCAATCTGCCATTCACCCAGGCGGTGCACTGCCAGTCGACTGCACCGAAGTGCAACAGGACCCGCTGGCTCGACCAATCGTGGGGCAGTTGGAAGGCGCGGCGGTACCAGAGGATCTGATCTGGCAACAGCGGCCGCCTGACCCCGCTCAATGCAGACTCAAGGCAGAATGGCACCAGGATCTTCCCGTCCCATTGGTTGGGCCTAGGCTGATCCTTTGGCCTGATCGCATAGTCCCAGAGGCCATTGAGGTTCATCCATTTTTGGCGGACCATCTGGGGCCTGGGGTACTCGGCCCAGATACGGTCGGCTGAGATCCCCTCGGCCCAGCGGGTCATCAGCGGATTGTCTGGAGGCTGCCAGGCCGCTGCCTGGCAGGGACTGCAACGGAATGCAGCTACTATCGAACAGCATGTGACGATCTTGGCAAGAGATGATCTTGTAACAAGCCTTCTTCCTGTCATGTGGATCCTCCTATTGGGCTTGCGGCCGTAATTGAATTGCCGGTCTTGGGTGTGATCCTTGATATCCCGACCATGCAGGCCCAAGATACCCTTGTATCTGGTTCGCCACAAGCCCTGATGGACCAGGAAAAGGTGTGTCTGCGCATCGATTGGCTTATGGCTGGCAACCTGGCGTACGTCCTGTGGATGCAGATAGTCGGCCGTTCAAGATTGGCATCCGTAGGTCAGGCTGCTTCTGCCTGTTGTCTTCTCTGTAGGACCTCGCTGGCCAGGCGTCTCGTGGTGCTGGCTAGTCCCAGCATCCCCACCAGGTGTGGGTCCTCCTTGGAGGCAACTACTGGCAGGTATTCCAGGCCCTGCTCACGCATCCGCGTGATGGCTTCCTCTAAGGGGGCGTCCTCTGTGATGCTGTCCGGTGGGGGTTGCATCAGGTCAGAGGCGATCAACCAGCGGCCAAGCTCTTCGGAGCCGAATGCCCTCTTGAGCTCCTGGATGGTGATGATCCTTACTAATCGCAGATAACGTTGACGCCTCCTTGAACCTTGGGCAACTGGCATCTACCAGGTCGCGGACGCGGTATTGCCTTGCCAGGTCTTCCTCGGTCACGTCCCGCCATACCTCGCCTGCCTTCTGTATGGCCAGCTTCACAGATGGGGGACCTATGATCTGTACCAGGAAGGTGGTGGTAGTGATGATCATGATTATGCTGCTTCCTAAAAGGGATGGCATGTGCTCTGCAGCCATGATAGATAGCCCTATCGCGACCCCAGCCTGGCTGAACAGGCACAGACCCAGGTACCGCCTGACGGCCGAGCTTGCCCCAGACCACCATGCCCCCAGCCATGCACCTGCCATCTTGCCTGCGGTCCTGCCTGACAGGTATGCCAGTGCGGTCAGCCACATCCAGGCAGGCATTGACTTGAGGCTAAGTCTTGCGCCAACAGAGATAAAGAAGAGCACGTAGACCGGCGGGGCGAATGTCTCTATCAATTGGAAGGCGATCCTGGATCGGCGTGGTGCGAGGTTGGCTATGGTCATCCCAAGGGCCATGGCCGCAAGGATCATGTCAACCTTGGCAGCGATGCTGAGGCCTATGATGATTCCTCATGTCCCTACCACCAGGGTCAGTGCCTTTCCACGGTCGTGCAGGCGGTGTACACCCCAGTTCAGTATTACACCAGCAGCCACACCAAGTGCTACTGCCCCCAACAGCTCGTAGGCGATATGGAGCAGGGATACCGCCAGTCCGGCATGATCTGTAGTGCTGAGCAGCCTGGTGGCAATGCCAGAGGCGATGGCGTACAGGACCAGGGCCAGTCCATCGTCCAGGGCCACGATCGCGAAGGTATTGGTTGTGAGCGGCCCCCTTGCCTTGTATTCCCAGAACACGTCGGTCGTAGCAGCAGGTGCGGTGGCGGATGAGATGGCACCGAGCACCAGGCCCAGGGCAATAGATTGTGCCGGGTCGCCCGTGGCCAGCCATACTACTGCCGTTGTGAACAGCCCAACCAATAAGAATGCGGCCAGCCCCTCACTCAGCAGTATCACCAGGAACTGTTTGCCATACCTTGCAAAGACCTAGCGCTTTAGCTCGCCGCCGATCATGAAGCCTATGATCCCCAGGGCCAAGTAGTTGAATGGGAGCAGCTGTCTTACCGTCTGTTCGGATATGACCTTTAGGCCTGATTGGCCCAGGACCAAACCGATGGCGATATAGCCGACCACCTGAGGGACCCGCATCCGCTGGAAGACCTTGGCGCCGATCGTGCCAAACACCACAGCAAAGCCGATGGCCAGTATCACCGGCAGTTGAGACACATCTGGCAGGGCCAAGGAAAGGGGGCAGACCTGGATCATCTCAGGATACCGGCGGGCCAGAATGATACCAGACTCCCATGTGGGCAGGGCCAGGCCTCATCCTCAGTAGCGGTCCCGGCAGAAAACATCGCCGAGGTTGTGCTTCTGTTGTACATAGTGTCTGGTCGACTCCAGGCTAAAACAATAGATTATAACCTTGCTGGTTGGCCTGTCTCCAACACCGCCTTATCGCGAGCCGCAAGGGGCTTGACTGGAGGATTGCTGCAGGTATAGTCTCAACCTCGAGGGGGTGGGCAGGAAGAGCCGACCCCCTCCAATTTGGC
>JARYLO010000017.1 GCA_029907605.1 Sedimentisphaerales bacterium | reverse complement strand
ATGGCAGTATTCAGGTCATCATCCATCGCCTGCTCGAACCTGGCCTTTGCATCGTCTGCCTGCTGGACTATCTGTGGATCAATAGGTCCTTCTGCCGCACCGTGTACGGCGGTCTCCAGCGAGAAGGCAGCCTCTGTAAGCCTGGCCAGGCCGCTCTTGGCCGCATCCAGGGCCTGATCGGAGAAGTCCAGCGGACTGCGGTAATGGCTACTTAATATAAACAGCCTTATGGCCATAGGGTCATATGCCTGTGTGAGCCTGGGATGCTGGCCTGTAAAGGCCTGCTTTAATGTAATAAAATTGTTGAGGCTCTTGCCCATCTTCTGGCCATCCACGGTCACCATATTGTTGTGAAGCCAATACCTGACGAATGGCTGGCCTGTTGCGGCCTCTGACTGGGCGATCTCGCATTCGTGGTGTGGGAAGATATTCTCTATGCCGCCACCGTGTATGTCGATGGTGGTGCCAAGGTACTTCATGCTCATGACCGAACATTCCAGGTGCCAGCCTGGATAGCCCATACCCCAGGGGCTCGGCCATTGCATGATATGGTTTGGTTCGGCCCGCTTCCACAAGGCAAAGTCTGCTGGGTCCTTCTTCTCCTGGGATATCTCTACCCTGGCACCTGCCAGCATCTGGTCTACCCTTCGGCCTGAGAGGCGTCCATAGTCCTTGAACCTTGCCACCTCGAAATAGACCGATCCGTTCGCCTCATATGCATAGCCTTTTGCCAGGAGGGTCTTTACCAGCTCTATCTGCTCTGGGATGTGGCCAGTTGCCCTGGGGCTTATGTCAGGCCTGAGGCAGTTGAGCTGATCCATGTCCTCAAAGAAGCTGCGGGTGTAGTATTCTGCAACTGCCATTGGGTGCTTGCGTTCCAGTGCTGCCTGCCTGGCGATCTTATCCTGACCGCTATCTGCATCGTCAGTAAGGTGGCCCACATCGGTTATGTTCTGCACATAGGTCACTGAGTAACCTTTGTACCGGAGGTACCTAACCAAGACATCGAAGCTCACATAGCTCTTTGCATGGCCCAGGTGGGCATGGCCATATACGGTTGGGCCGCACACATATATCCCCACCTGGCCGGGCCTGACTGGCTCGAATCTTTCTAGTCTTCTGGTCAAGCTGTTGTAGAATCGCAGTTCCATGCAGTCATTCTACAAAGGTCTAGGCCAGCGACAATCCAAAACAGCTGATCAGCCAGATCGGTCGATCAGATGGTCTGATGCCCAGCTTAAGGCCCTCTTGGAGAGGCTCTATCATCGCTGCAACAGGCGTGAGCTTATCGGGTCAGATCCTGTCCAGTTCCTATACCGCTTCCACAGAAGACAGGATCAGGAGGTGGTGGCATTCATATCGGCCATGCTGGCCTATGGGAGGGTGGGGCAGATCTTTAGGTCTATTGAGAGGATCCTGGATTACCTGGGACCAAGTCCGTACCGTACCATATGCCATCTACAACCATCTGTCAGGCAGGACCTTGCAGGCTTCAGGCACAGGTTTACCAAGGGCCAGGATATGGCAGACCTGCTGGAGGTCCTTGGCTGGGCAGCGCGGCAGGCAGGGGGCCTGGAGGAGATCTTTCGCTGCGGCCTTGAGGCAGCCAGCGACCTGTTAGGTGCAGAGGATAGATTCTGTCAGGTCCTATTGGATAGGGCCGCCTATCTGCACGTGGCCCCCAGTAAAGGCCTGCGGTTCTTGCTTTCCACGCCTTCAGGAGGCAGTGGCTGCAAGCGGCTGAACATGTTCATGCGGTGGATGGTGCGGCAGGACCAGATAGATCCTGGCCTTTGGACATGCCTGGGGCCTGCCAGTTTGATCATACCTATAGATACGCATATGAACCGTATCTGTAAACTGTTGGGCCTGCACGATGGCAGGGCAATCACGATCCGGGCTGCGATCAGGCTGACCGAGCGTTTTGCCAGGATAAGTCCGGATGATCCTGTCAGATATGACTGGGCCCTGTCAAGGGTAGGGATAGTGGATGGCTGTACCGGCAGGCCTGCAGACAGGTGTGCCAGGTGCGGACTTGCCGATCTCTGTCTTGCCTAGGATCTTAGGTCAGGCAGTACGAACCTGACCTGGTCTAGGCCGACCAGCCGGCAGGTGCTAAGGTATAAAAGGCCGCTAGAGCCGATTACCACAAACAACCACAGCAGGCCTATCAGCCTTGTCTGTGGTAGGTAATGGCCGAGTGCCAGTAGCCAGTTGCACGCTACCGCCATGATCCCTGAGGCAAACAGGATGCGTGCAATCACCCCTATCAATTCCTGCCTGCAATTGATATTGAGCCTGCGGGCAAGGCAATGGCCTAGGATCGCCACCTGTATCCATGCTGCTATGGAGGTGGATAATGCGACGCCCTGCACGCCAAGCTGCCTGATCAGGATTGCCGAACAGGCAATATTGGCGATGATGGCGGTGATGCCACTGATAACTGGTATCCTCGTCTTGCCTGCTGAGGGCATCCCATAGAATGCCCTTGTCAGTACCTGTTGGAGGAAATACGCAACTAGCCCGACTGCATAGCAGATCAGGATCCTAGATACGTGTGCCGTGTCCTTGCTGGTGAAGCTGCCGTGTTGGAATAGGCCTGCGACTATCTGCTTGTTGCAGATGATCGCAACTATGGTGGTCGGGATGGAGATGAACAAGGCGGTCTTGATCGCCTCAGTGATGGTGGCCCTGCCTTTATGGAGGTCTCCGTCGCAGAATGCCTTGCTGAGGGTCGGGAAGGCAGCAGTGGCAAGTGCCATACCGAGTACACCTAGTGGGAATTGATAGAGCCTCTGGGCATAGTATAGCCCTGCTACGTCCCCTTGTTGGAACTGGTATGCCCATCCTCTACCGGGTGTCAAGGGCCCAGATCCATCTATACCAGACCCTGAGGCCAGGTATGCCATGATGTTATTGAGCAGTACGTTGATGGGCGTTATGCTCAGTCCTATCAGTGTCGGGATAAGTAGCCTTCCAATCTGCCGGAAGGCAGGATCGTGGAGATCCCAACAAGGACGTATCCGGATCTGGTGCCCTCGGAGGACCCTAAGATGTATGGCCACCTGGACCAGACCTGCACTGACCACCGCCATTGCAATCGCCAAGGCCTTGGTCGTCTGTGTGGCAGTTGTCCACCTATTGGTCAGCAGGAGTGCAGAGATTATGGCTGTATTGAGGACCACGGCAGAGGATGCAGGTGCAAGGAAGTGTTGATGGGCATTCAGTACGGCCCCGATGATGATACTCAGCCCTCCTATCACCATATAGGGCATCATCAGGGCCATCAATCCTGCAAGCAGCCGTTGTTGGCTGTTGATGGTGTGGCAGAGGATCATCCACAGGCCCAGGCCCAGCATGACGGCCGTTGCCGCCAATGCCAGGATGGTCGTGATGAATGTGGCAAGGGTGCCTGCAAACCTTGCGGCCTTGTCTGGATCTTCCTGTTGCTGGGCCAGGTACAATGGTATCACTGCTGAGGCAAGGACCCCCTCACCCAACAGGCGGGTGGCCAGGTTGGGCAGCATAAACGCCACCACCCAAAGGTCGGTAAGGCCGCTGCGGCCCCAGGTGTATGCAAAGGCCATGTCCCTTGCCATGCCAAGGATTCGACTGAGTGTACTCATCAGCGCGATCTGACCGAATGCCCTTTTCATGCTAGGTCTTTCTTGCCAGGGTGAATGGCCTGGATCTGCCTATGTTGTTCAAGAGTCCTATTGCAATCATGTGTACCAACAGACTGGAACCTCCATGGCTGATCAAGGGCAGGGTCAGGCCTGTTACCGGCATCAGGCCGATAGTAACCGAGACGTTTACTAGTACCTCCAAGGTCAACATGATCACTATGCCCACTGCCAGGAGCCTACCGAATGGGTCAGTATTGTTGGTGGCGATCTCCAGACCGGAAAGGACTATGACACCGTAAAGTCCCAGCACCCCTAATGCACCGACTAGGCCCCATTGATGGGCGATGACCGAGAATATAAAGTCGCTCTCCCTGTACACAAGAAAATCATATTTGATGAATGGGCCTTTTCGGAAGCCATAGCCGGTAAGGCCGCCGGACGCCACTGCGTGCTTGGATCTTTCTAGCTGATAGCCTTCTGCCCTCTCCCACCTGGTCGGATCGAATGATCCACCAACAAGGATCCTGCTCAGGAGAGGGCTTTCTTGCACTGCCTTTCTGACCTGCTGGTTCTGCAGCAGTACCGCAGTGATCCTTCCCTTGTGGGTAGGGCTGAGTACCTGCCAGACCAGGGGACTGAGGGCAAGACCAAGGCAAATGATCATCCCTAGGTGCTTGGCCCTTGCACCTGCCACAAAGAGCATGGCCAACAACATGGCTATTAGCAGGCATGCAGTGCCCAGATCAGGCTCCACCAGGATAAGACAGACCGGTATGATGGTCAGGATAAACGGGCCTATCAGCACCTTGAATCGCCGATAGTTACTGCGGTAGCGCAGGTGCCAGGAGAGGAAAAGTATATAGGCAAGCTTGCAAAACTCCGATGGCTGGATCGTTCCAATGGAATACCTGCCTATCCCCAGGGTGATCCATTGGTAAACATTGTTTCTATATGGGACAAATGGCAGGTGTATCCCGACCCTGCCCAATACCCTTGCCAAGGCCAATATGATCAATAGCCCGATGACCAGTGCGAATATCCACCCACTATACCGGCCTATGGTCCTGTAGCTGATGGCATTGACCGATATGAGCATGATGGTCCCAAGGATTGCAAACGCCAGTTGCCTGCTATATAGCCTGGCCAGGGCGTTGTCCTTGGCTGCAGGGCCGCCTTCTGCCGGATGCCCAATCGCATATAGTGTGGCAAGCCCTATACAGACAAGCAGCCCGGCTGCTACCAACATGCATATCCTTACACCCTTCAGTCTTCCTTCCAGCAACGACGGCATCAGATGCAAAATACCACCTCGCCCTGGAAAATCCATACTGGGGGTTGTAATTGGGTGGTTCGTCAATATCATCTTGTAAGTTGCAGTCAGATGGATGCAAATGGGGGTAAGGATATGGGCAAGGTACTGATAATCGGTGCAGGTGGTGTTGGGAATGTCGTTGTGCACAAGTGTGCGCAGGTCCCGGAGGTATTTGAACAGATCGTCTTGGCCAGCCGGACTATGGAGAAGTGTCGCCGGATAGCCGAAAGTGTTCAGGCTGCTACTGGCAGAAGGATCCGTCTGGCCAAGGTGGATGCAGACGATTCGAGGCAGGTGGTCAGGTTGATCGAGAGGTTCAAGCCAGATATCGTCATAAATGTTGCACTGCCCTATCAGGACCTCTCGATCATGGATGCGTGTCTGAAGACTAGTGTACACTATCTTGATACGGCCAATTACGAGCCACCTTTCAAACCGCAGTTTGAGTACAAGTGGCAATGGGCATACCATAAGGACTACAAGAAGAAGGGGATCATGGGACTATTGGGTTGCGGGTTTGATCCCGGGGTGACCAATGTGTTCTGCGCATATGCCCAGAAGCATCTTTTTGACCAGATCCACTACATAGACATCGTGGACTGCAATGCTGGTGAGCATGGCCATCCATTTGCTACGAATTTCAATCCTGAGATCAATATCAGGGAGGTCACCCAACCTGGCAAGTATTGGGAGGAGGGGCGTTGGATAAAGGTAGACCCTATGAGTGTCTCGATGGATATCGACTATCCGCAGGTAGGACCTAGGAAGAGCTACCTGCTTTATCATGAGGAGCTTGAGTCGCTCGTCAGACACATCAAGGGCCTCAAGAGGATCAGGTTCTGGATGACCTTTAGCGATCAGTATCTGACCCATCTGAAGGTCTTGCAGAACCTTGGCCTGACCAGGATCGATCCGATAGAGTTTGAGGGAAAGAAGATCGTGCCGTTGAAGTTCCTGAAGGCCCTCTTGCCAGACCCAGCATCACTGGGCCCTACCTACAAGGGCAAGACCTGCATAGGCTGCATCATCCAGGGCACAAAGGACGGCAAGACCAGGTCCGTGATGCTCTATAACGTCTGCGATCATCAGGCTGCATATAAGCAGGTCAAGGCGCAGGCGGTCAGTTACACTACAGGTGTGCCTGCCATGATAGGTGCAAAGCAGATCCTTGAAGGCAAGTGGCAAGGCAAGGGGGTGTTCAATGTGGAGCAACTTGACCCAGATCCCTTCATGGAGGACCTGCCAAAGTATGGCCTGCCATGGCATATGCTTGAAGGCAAGGTCTTGTAGATGATGGCCGGTATGGGACCTGAGATACCGTATGACCTTGATGGCCTTGACACACCTTGTTACCTGATAGACCTTGGTAGGCTAGAGGGGAACCTAAAGGTCCTTGCAGATGTGCAGTCCAGGGCCGGCTGCAGGATCCTGCTTGCACTGAAGGCATATGCGGCATGGGGCACATTCGATCTTTGTAGGCGGTACCTTTGGGGGGCGGCGGCAAGCAGCCTCAACGAGGTCAAGCTGGCTGTAGAACACCTTGGCAAGGAGGTGCACCTTTGTGCACCTGCCTACAGGCAGGACGAGTTCGAACAATTTCTCTGCCTTGTGGACCACATAGTCTTCAACTCATTTGGTCAGTGGGATAGATTTAGATCACAGGTCAGTAAGGCCAGAAGATCGATCAGGTGCGGTCTGCGTATAAACCCAGGCCACAGCGAGGTTAAGACCCCTATGTATGACCCATGCGGTCCCTGCTCCAGACTGGGCATTACTGCAGATCAGTTCCGGATGGACCTGACCGATGGCATCACAGGCCTTCACTTCCATAGCCTTTGCGAATTGAATGCAGATGCCTTGGAGAGGACACTTGCCGCTGTTGAGGCAAGGTTTGGGGCATTCTTGAGGCGCGTAGAGTGGGTCAATCTGGGAGGTGGACACTACATCACAAGGCCTGACTACGATAGGGACCTGCTCTGCAAGCTGATTATGGACCTTCAGGATAGATATAGGAATATCCAGGTCGTTTATCTGGAGCCTGGGGAGGCAGTGGCATTGGATGCAGGTTTCTTGGTCAGCTCTGTGCTGGACATCGTCCACAACCAGATGGCCATCGCGATCTTGGATTGTTCGGCTAGTACCCATATGCCTGACGTGCTAGAGATGCCCTACAGACCCCAGGTCATAGGGGCTGACCTGCCAGGCAAGAGACCCTATACATACAGATTGGCAGGCCCTACCTGCCTGGCTGGCGATGTGATTGGGGACTATTCATTTGACAGGCCCTTGAGGGTGGGTGACAAGCTCGTCTTTACCGATATGGCACACTATACAATGGTCAAGAATACGATGTTCAATGGTATTAACCTGCCCGACATCGTGTTCTATGAGCCAGGGGCCCGTTCATACCGGCTGCAGCGTAGGTTTGGGTATCTGGACTATAGAGACAGGCTCTCTTAGGCTATTCCGGTTTGAGTTGGCGGCACATCAGCTCCTGGATGGCCTGCTTGACAGGCTTCTTCTCGAACAGGACCTGATACACGGCGAATGTGATCGGCATCTCCACCTGGGCCTTTGTTGCCAATGCCACCACCGATCGGCAGGTGCTCACCCCCTCCACCACAGACCTTGTAGCAGCAAGTGCCTGTTCCAAGGTCTGACCCTGTCCTATCCTCTCGCCCAAAGAGCGGTTTCTGCCTAGTGGCGAGATACATGTGGTCACAAGGTCACCCAACCCTGCCAGGCCGGCGAATGTCTCTGGCCTTGCACCGCATGCAAGGCCCAATCTGGTGATCTCTGCAAGTCCACGGCTCAGCAGGGCTGCCTTTGCATTGTTGCCTGCACCTATGCCATCTATGATCCCTGCAGCTATTGCGATCACATTCTTGCATGCACCAGCCAGTTCCACACCGATGATATCCTTGTTGGTATAGATGCGGAACCAGTCGGTACTGAATGTCTGTTGAATGGCCGATGCCAGGACCTGATCGCTGCTGGCCACACATGCGGTGGCTGGCAGGCGCCTGGCAAGCTCATCTGCTATGGTCGGTCCACTGAGTACTGCGGTAGGTGTATCGGTACCGAGCACGTCTGCTATGATCTGGGTCGGGCGCATTAGCGTGTCGTTCTCTATGCCCTTTGTTACCGACACGATAGGCAATCCTGGCGGTAGGTGTGGCTTAAGCCTCAGCCATATCTGCCTTATGTACTGACAAGGTATCGCGCTTACTAGGAGGTGTGCATCCTGTAGGATCTGCCTATCATCGGGCTGGAACTGCACTGCTGGAGGGATCTTATGGCCCGGCAGAAAGAGGCTATTTTCCCTTGCAGTAGCTATCTGGGCCAGTTGTTTGGCATCGTGGCCCCAAATTCGGACCCTTATGCCGCGTTCTGCCAACAGCATGGCCATGACCGTGCCCATGGCCCCATCCCCTATGATCGAGACATTCTTGAACATATGCGTAGTCTAAGGAGGCCTGCCTTAATTGGCAATAACCACCCTTGCTGTTATAGGGCCAGGAATGCAGCATGGTTGCAGATTCGAGGCATTATCAAAGGGTATATTCAAGTTGGACCATCCTCAAGCCGAATCCCTGCATAGCTGGTGTCCTTGCGGACTTGTTTAGTTGTTTGCCAATGAGAAAGGAGATCTTTATGGGCAGCAAGAAGAAGATTGTGTTGGTCAATGTGGGGGGCATTGCCCTGACGGTGCTGGTATTCATCTCCATGGTCATCTGGCAAAAGGGCCTCTTGAGGCAGGATATCCACAAGGAGTTGGAGGTACTTAGCCGCAACGAATGCGAGAAGATTGCAAAGGACGTCTGGCTCATGTTGCGGACGCAGCATGAGACCCTCAAGAAGAAGCTGACCCTTGACCTGAGGCTTGCAAGGCAGTTGGTCCAGCAGGCAGGGGCTGTGAGCCTGGCCCAGGAGACGATCCAATGGCAGGCCACAAACCAGTATACCAACCAGGTAAAGACCGTTGAGCTTCCCAAGATGCTGGTTGGCAACCAGTGGCTTGGCCAGGTCACCAGCATGGATGTGAAGGTCCCAATAGTAGATGCACTAAAGGAGCTTTCTGGCGACACCTCCACCATATTCCAGAGGATCAACGAACAAGGCGACATGCTGAGGATCTGTACCAATGTCCAAAAGACAGATGGTACAAGGGCGGTAGGTACGTACATTCCTGCCATCAATCCGGATGGCACACCCAACCCGGTCATACAGACGGTACTGTCAGGTCAGACATATACAGGCCGGGCATATGTAGTCAATGCGTGGTACATAACCGCATACGAACCTATCAAGGATCAGGCAGGCAAGGTCATAGGGATGCTGTATGTCGGTGTCAAACAGGAGGACGTGCCGGAGCTGCGAAAGGGGATCATGGACATAAAGGTCGGGAAGACCGGCTATGTGTACATACTAGGAGGTACTGGAGATCAGAAGGGTGTATATATCATATCAAAGGATGGGGCAAGGGATGGTGAGAACATATGGAATGCAACGGATACAGACGGCAGGCCCTTCATACAGTCCGTAATCACCAAGGCCCTTGCCACAAAGGATGGTCAGTGCGACTTTGAACGCTACCCATGGAAGAATCAGGGCGAGGACAAGGCCAGGTGGAAGATCGCAGCAGTGACATACTTTCAGCCGTGGGATTGGGTAATAGGTGTAGGTACCTATGAAGACGAGTTCATGGACAGCCTTGCGCGCATAGATCAACACAGGGGCGATCTGGTCTGGTATTCAGGACTTGGTGCGATCGTGGCAGCCGTTGCATGTAGCATCCTTGCATTCCTCCTGGCTACGAGGATAGCCAGGCCGTTATTGCAGGCAGTTGGCATGCTCAAGGAGATGGCCCAGGGCCAGGGCGACCTGACCAGCAGGCTCAATGTGCAAAGCAAGGATGAGGTAGGCGAGTTGGCCAAGTGGTTCAATGGCTTTATGGACAAGCTCCATGAACTGGTAAGTCAGGTTGCCAATACCGCCCATACGGTGGCCAGCTCCGCCACAGAACTGGCTGCAGCATCTGCCCAGATCGCAGGCCAGGCCCAGCAGCTTACAGGCAGCGCAAGTACTGTGGCTGCCTCCACAGAACAGATGAGCACGAACATAAAGAACGTGGCATCCTCTACCGAGCAGATGTCCAGTAACGTGCGTACGGTTGCTGCAGCGGTAGAACAGATGACATCATGTATAAAGGAGATCGCAAAGAACGCAGATCAGGCCGCCTCTATTGCCCAGCAGGCCGCCAAGCTTGCAGAGGAAAGCGATGGCCAGATCGGCCAACTTGGTCAGGCTGCGGACCAGATCACAAAGGTTGTGGAGGTCATCCAGGACATAGCGGAACAGACCAATCTGCTGGCCCTCAATGCGACCATAGAGGCCGCAAGGGCAGGTGAGGCAGGCAAGGGCTTCGCCGTGGTGGCCAATGAGGTAAAGGAGTTGGCCAAGCAGACCACAGAGGCCACAGAGGACATAAGGCGACGCGTGCAGGCCATACAGCAGTCGACCGGTGTTGCGATAAAGTCTATTGGTCAGATAAAGGATTCCATAAAGAACGTAAGCGAGGTCTCACAGGCCATCGCTTCTGCGGTTGAGGAACAATCCGTCACCACAAGCGAGATCGCCAACAACATAACGCAGACCGCATCGGCCTCGGAGTTCGTAGCTCAGAATATCAGCCAGGTCGCTGCAGCCACCAACGAGATCACAAGCAGTATCAATACCGTAGGTCAGGCTGTACAGCAGACAAGCGATGGTGTCAATAACATCCAGCAGGCGACCAAGGACCTTTCTGTGCTGTCTGAGCAGCTCCAAGGCCTGGTCAATCGGTTCAAGCTCTAGCAATCACAAGGGGTAGGTCTGCTCAGACCTACCCCTTTTCTTTTCCTAGGCCAACCAGCCCAAGATGGTGCTTACGACCCGCTACAGCTCAGCCCCTGCCTGGCGCGGGACCGCAATGGTGCCGGTACGTGCAAGGCTCTTTATACCGTAAGGCCTGCACACATCTATGAAGGCCTCTATCTTGGACTCAGGACCACTGACCTCTATGGTCAGAGATTTTGGACCTATATCCACCACATGGCCACGGAAGACCTCTATGATGGCAAATAGCTCCGCACGTTTCTCAGGTGGTGCTGCCACGGTTATGAGCATCAAGTCCCTTGTGACCACAGGTTGACCTGAGAAGTCCTGTACCTTGACTACTGGTATGATCTTTGCTAGTTGTTTGCGGACCTGTTCTAAGACCCTGTCGTCGCCAATGACCACTATGGTCATACGGCTGAACCTAGGATCCTCGGTCCTGCCTACCACCAAGGAATCGATATTGAATCCCCTAGCGGCAAACATACCAGCGACGTGTGCCAGGACACCAGGCTTATTCTCAACCAGGGCATTGATGATGTGCTTCATGTTATGATCCTTTCCAGCCCAGGCCTAGATGAGCCTCTCTAGGATATCCAGGCCATTCATCTCATTGAGGCTCTTGCCTGCAGGGACCATGGGCCAGACATTCTCGTGGCGGTCTACCTTGAAGTCCACCACACATGGCCTTTCTTGCCTGAGCATCTCTTCTATGACCTTAGGTACCTCCTCCTTCTTCTCGCAGGTCAGGCCCACTGCGCCAAGGGCCCTGGCTACGTTGGCATAATCCGGATTGGCAAGGTAGCTCTTTGAGTATCGCTTGCCATAGAACAACTCCTGCCATTGCCTGACCATACCCATATAACCATTGTTCATGATGCAGACCTTGATAGGCAGATTGTGCTCTACTGCGGTGGCAAGCTCTGTCATGGTCATATTGAAGCTATGGTCACCATCTATGTCTATGACCAGGGCATCAGGCCTGGCGATCTGTGCGCCTATGGCCGCAGGCAGGCCGAAACCCATGGTACCGAGGCCGCCACTGGTGATCAGTTGTCGAGGGTGCCTGAACTTGTAGAACTGGGCCGTCCACATCTGGTGTTGGCCAACGCCAGTAGTGACTATGGCCTGGCCCCTCGTCTGCCTCCATATCTCCTCTATCACGTACTGAGGTTTGATATATGGGCTGTTGCGGTCATAGGCGAATGGGTAGCGTTGTTTCCACTGCGCGATCTTCTCGAACCACGCGGTCCTGGGCCTATGTTCTACCTGCTCTAGCAGTTCCTCCAAGATGCATCTTGCATCTCCTACAACCGGGATGTCAACACGGACGCTCTTGGATATGCTAGCAGGGTCTATGTCGATGTGTATGACCTTGGCATGTGGTGCGAATGTGGCTACCTTGCCGGTGACCCTATCGTCAAACCTTGCACCAACTGCTATCAATAGGTCACACTCCTGGACTGCATAATTGGCATAGGCTGCCCCATGCATGCCCAGCATGTCTAAGGACAGCGGGTCGGTCTGGTCGAAGCTGCCAAGCCCCATCAGGGTCATGGTCACTGGTATATTGGCCTTTCGGGCCAGGGCCCTCAATTGTTCAGAGGTATTTGAGGTTATTACCCCGCCACCAACATAAAGGACCGGCCGCTCAGATTGGTTGATGGCCTGTGCTGCCATGGCGATCTGCCTAGAGTGGCCCTTTGTGCGGACCTTATAGCCTGGCAGATCTATGGTTGCTGGCTCGCCCATGTGATACCTTGCGACCTCTACGTCCACTGGTAGATCCACTAGTACCGGTCCAGGCCTACCTGTAGAGGCGATATAGAAGGCCTCCCGTATGGTCCTCTCCAGGTCCTTGACGTCCTTGACCAGGCAGTTGTACTTGGTTATGGGCCTTGTGATGCCTGTGGTATCTGCCTCCTGAAAGGCGTCATTACCTATCAGCTCTGTGCGGACCTGGCCGGTAAGGGCAACTACCTGCGAGGAATCCATCATGGCAGTGGCAAGGCCGGTGACCAGGTTGCAGGCACCTGGACCGCTGGTTGCAACCACTACCCCTACCTTTCCACTTGCACGGGCATAGGCATCGGCCATGTGACATCCGCCTTGTTCGTGCCTGGGCACAATGAACCTGATAGGGGCGTCAAAGAGCTTGTCAAACAGTGGCAGGACCACGCCCCCGCAATACCCAAACATGGTGTCAACGCCTAGGTCGAGGAGTGTCCTCACTACGATCTCTGCCCCAGTGAGGGATTCCTGTTGCGCCTGGCCTCTAGTGCCAGACTGGGAGGTTATTCGTGAGTTCATAGCCTTCCTTTCCTGATAAACGCCTACGTTATTGCAGTTACCATGGCTTTCTTGGCGGTCGTCTGACCCCAACAAGGCCTGACCATCCTTGTTGGCAACCAGCAACCACCCCTTGCCACAGCACCGTCAACCACAGCCCATGCTGTGTCTCAGGTCGTACCAGCCTGTTTACAGGCCTGGTATTGTATTAATATATACCGATACGCAGATGGTCTGTCAATGTTTTTGGTTGGACCAGGTCCTTGCACGGCGGATTATTGTTGATATACTATTGGGCTGGCAGTTAGGAGAAACCCGAAATGAAGAAAGGCATTCATCCAGAATACCACAAGGTGATCGTGCACTGTGGGTGCGGTAATACCTTTGAGACCCGCAGTACGGTCAAGGAGATCCATGCCGAGATCTGTTCTATGTGTCACCCCTTCTTTACAGGCAAGCAGAAGTACATAGACAGCGCAGGCCGGATCGAGAGGTTTCAGAAGAAGTACGGCACCGACTACCTCAAGGGCAAGGCCAAGCAAAAGGGCACCTAGCAGCCCTGGATTCCCGTTTAGGCCTCTTGCTTGGGTTTTTCAGGCAGAGGCCATTGTATTATCCAGACCTAGGGGTCATTGTAGGCCATCATGGATACCTCGGCGATACATGCCAAGCTAGACCAGATCGAACAGCGATTCAGGTATCTGCAGGAACAGATCGCAGATCCAGCAGTGGCTGCAAATGCCTCAAGACTGGTCGAGCTATCCAAGGAGCAGGGTAAGTTGCAGCCTATCGTGACCAAGTATCAGCGATACAAACAGATCCTAGGATCCCTTGACCAGGCAAGGCAGATACTGGAGGATGAGGGCTCTGACAAGGAGCTGCAGGTATTGGCCCGGCAGGAGGTAGAGACACTGCAGGAGCAGGCAAAGGCCAGCTTGGACGATATCCTCAACAGCCTTGTCATGGCAGATGATGACGCAGTAGGTTCTATCATCATGGAGATAAGGGCTGGCACAGGGGGCGAGGAGGCAGCACTGTTTGCGAGGGACCTCTACAACATGTACGTCCGGTACGCTGAGCGAAGGGGTTGGAAGGTGGAGCAGTTGGATTTCAGCCCCACCGACCTGGGAGGCTTCAGGGAGGTGATCCTGAGCATCAAGGGACAGGGCGTTTGGTCGGACCTTGGGTTTGAGGGCGGTGGGCACAGGGTCCAGCGCGTGCCTGTGACCGAATCGCAAGGCAGGATACATACCTCTGCTGCCACGGTTGCCGTTTTGCCAGAGCCAGACCAGTTGGACATCCATATTGACCCGGATGACGTAATAGAGAGTGTCTCGAGGGCAGGTGGACCTGGTGGCCAGAACGTCAACAAGGTCAGCTCTGCCATAAGGCTAGAGCATGTGCCAACAGGTATCACTGTGAATATGAGGGACGAACGCAGCCAACACAAGAACAGGGAAAAGGCATGGCGAGTCCTCAGGAGCCGCGTATTTGAATACTACGCCAGCCAGAAGCGAAGGGAAAGGGACCAGTTGCGGAGACACATGATAGGATCTGGGGATAGGTCTGAGAAGATCAGGACCTACAACTTCTCACAGAACCGCGTGACCGACCACAGGATCGGCCTGTCACTTTATTCACTTGATAAGATCATGACTGGTGAACTGGATGAGCTGGTGGCCGCCCTGAAGGACTACGAACGCAGGCGGCGGCTGCAGCAGTTGTAGGCGTCGGTGCAGGCTGATGATGGTAGTAGTCACAGGGATGGTGGGCCTTGACAAGCGGAGCTATCTGGAGGCTGTCTGTCGATATGCTGCCAGTTGCGGGATAGACGTGAGGCTGTGTAACGTAGGCCAGATGATGTATGCAGAGGCCCCAGATGTGCCTCCAGGCAAGATCCTGGATCTACCGATAAAGCGACTGCAGTCCCTCCGCAGGAGCGTATTCAAGGATATACTTGCCAGGGCTGCTGTAGAACCAAATGTGCTGGTCAATACCCATGCTACATTCAGGTGGAGGCATGGCCTTTTTCCTGCTGTAGATTTTGACCAGATGAGGCAGTTGAACGCAGACCTTTACGTCTGCCTCTTGGATGGCATCGCTGCCCTGCATCATAGGCTATTGACCGAACATACCGTAGAACACACACTCAAGGACCTCATCGTCTGGAGGGAGGAGGAGGTGATAGGAACGCAGATGCTCTGCCAGGCCATGGATAGGCCGGTGGCTATGTACTGCCTTGCCAGAGGTTCAAGCATTCAGACCATAGAGACCTTCTTCAGGCTGGTCTTTGACCAGACCGCCAAGAAGGCATACCTGAGCTACCCAATGACCGCAGTAGTTGGCCTAGAACAGGTCAAGTCCCAGATTGATGCCTTCAGACAGAGGATGAAGCGGGCCTTTGTCTGTTTTGATCCTGGCGACCTGGAGGAGTCTGACCTACCTGCAAAGGCCAGCAAGGCCCTGGCTGCTGGCAAGGACTTTGTTGAGCTTCAGGTAGATGGGCAGTTGGTCCATCTTAGCTGCGAACAGATCCGGCAGATAGAGCGGGACATCTACAGCCAGACGTATGCCAGGGATTTCATGCTCATAGATCAGTCGGACATGATCATCAGTTTCATCCCTCCTATGCCTGATGGCAGGGCAGCTATATCCAGTGGCGTGGAGCGGGAGCTGCAGCACGCGCACGAGGCTGCCAAGGAGGTATACGTGATCTGGCCTTCGTCGCAGAGGCCATCGGTATTCGTGACACAGACGGCCACAGAGGTCTTCGAGGATGTGGATCAGGCCCTGGCGGCCTTTGCAAGGAAAGGATACATAAAAGATGCTTAGGATCGATCAGAAGACCTTGGCCGCAGCCATAGAACATACATTGTTGCTGCCTACCGCCACTGGCGACCAGATAGAAAGGCACTGCGAACAGGCGATTGAGTACGGATTCCATGGGGTCTGCATCAACTCTAGGTGGATAGACCTTGCGGCTGACAAGCTCCAGGGGACGGGCGTGAAGGCCGTGACGGTGGTGGACTTCCCCCTAGGGGCATCGTCCACAGAGGTCAAGGTCGCCAATGTCAGACAGGCCATATTCGAGGGTGCAGACGAGGTGGACATGGTTGCGGACCTTGCAGCCATAGTTGAGGGGGATAGTAAGTACATACTGGCACAGCTCAGGTCGGTCATGAGGGTCTGCAGGGCCATGAGGCCATCGGTGATCCTGAAGGTCATCATAGAGACCGCTGCCCTAACTAACGAACAGAAGAGGTTCGCATGCAGGGTAGCTCAGATGGCTGGTGTGGATTTCATAAAGACCTCTACAGGTCTTCATCCTGCAGGAGGGGCAACGGTAGAGGATGTGGCATTGCTAAAGTCAGAGGCCCCGAACTGCAAGATAAAGGCATCTGGCGGGATATCTACCCTCGAAAAGGCCTTGGCCATGCTGGAGGCAGGGGCAGATAGGATAGGTACCTCCTCTGCGGTCCAGATCATGCAGGAGCTGGCAGGTAGGTAGTATGGCCCATGTGGCTACCGGTATGGCCTTCTCAGGTCAGAGGGTATGTGGCCTGCGCGCAAGGTCGATCCAGTGCCAGCCAGACCTAGAAGGCCTCAGCCGGATCTTTGCGGACCTGCCTTATCCTTGTATCCTGGGCGGAAATCCTGCCAGGTTTGGACCAGATAGGTTCAGCTACTGGTCGGCATGGCCCATTGCGAGGCTTGAGGTCAAACCAGGCAAGCACGATGCCCTGGCCCTGCTTGATCAGACATTGAGTAGCTGGCGGCTGTCCTGCAATCCTGAGATATCACTGCCAAAGGGGATCTTCTGTGGCGGTTGGATGGGTTTCCTTAGCTACGACCTTGCAAGGTCCATAGAGCAGGTCAGACCGCACAGGCTAGACGACCTAGGCATGCCTGCCATAGCCATTGGCCTTTATGATAGGCTGATCGCCTACGATCACCTAGATTGTCAGGCATGGCTGATCGCCTTGGAGATCCCTGGGGATGAGCCTGCCTCCAGCAAACTTGATGGCCTTTACCGGCTGTTGCACAAGGCAGATATCTGCAATTCCAGGCCTTGTGGTCCTCAGGCCATGCAAGAGGTCCGGTCGAACATGAGCAAGGCTCATTACCTAGATGCGGTCTGCCAGATCAAGCGAAGGATAGTGGATGGTGATGTATACCAGGTCAACTTTTCGCAGAGGTTTGACATACCTTTCTATGGCAGGGCCATAGACCTATTCTGCTGGCAGAATCGATTCAACCCAAGCCCTTATTCTGCCTACCTGGATTGGCCGCCATATCAGATTGTCTGTACATCGCCAGAGCTGTTCCTGAGGATCAGTGATGGTTGGATAGAGACAAGGCCCATAAAGGGTACAAGGCCTAGGCTGACCGGCCAGGACAAGGCCAGTATAGAGGCCGACCAAATGGGATTTGTGGAGTTGATTAGCAGTGAAAAGGAGAAGGCAGAGCTGGCGATGATAGTGGACCTGGAGCGAAATGACCTGGCCAGGGTCTGCATACCAGGTACCAGGTATGTACCTGTGGAAAGGATGATAGAGGTCTATCAGACGGTCTACCATGCCGTTGCAGTGATCAAGGGAAGGCTTTCGCCGGACAAGGGGTTTGCAGATGTCTTGAAGGCCACGTTCCCTGGCGGCTCTGTCACTGGCGCGCCAAAGCTAATGGCAATGGAGGTCATAGCGGGGCTTGAACCTACTGCCAGGGGGATATACACGGGCGGTATAGGGTATGTAGGGCTGGATGGCAATGTGAGCTTGAACATGGCCATAAGGACGGCTATCATCATCGACGATATGGCCTTCATACAGGTAGGCGGTGGTATAGTTGCAGATTCGGATCCATTGGCAGAGTACCAGGAGACCCTTAGCAAGGCCAGGGCGTTGTTGACTTGGCTTGGGGGTGTTTAGGCGATGGCAAAGGTCTTCTTGAACGATCGATTAGTGGATGAACAGGACGCAGCAGTGCCTGCCAACGACGGGGGTCTCTTGTACGGCTCTGGGCTTTTTGAGACCATGCGGGTCTGTAACCATAGGGTCTTTATGCTGGAGGACCATCTGGATCGGCTGTTCTCCAGTGCCAAGAGGCTTGGGATGGGCCTTGAGGTGGAGCGTGATTTCTTGGCAGATGCCATAGGCCAGGTCCTGCGGGCGAACAACCTTAAGGATGCAAGGTGCAGGCTGACGGTGACCAGCGGTTCTATCTATGCAGATGATCAGGTCAGGAGACCGACGATATTGGTCGCCGCCACTGCCCTTGAGACCTACCCAACTGCATATTATCAGAAGGGTATCAAGGTCATCCTCTGCCCCTATAGACAGAATCCTTCAGATCCACTGACCGGCCACAAGTCCACCAGCTACATGGCCAGGATGTTGGCCTTGAGACTTGCACATCAGGCAGGTGCCGCCGAGGCCCTCTGGTTTACCCCCGATGGGTCGCTGGCCGAGGGGTGTGTCAGCAATGTGTTTTTGGTCTGTTCTGGCAGGCTCCTGACGCCACCATTGTCTACGCCTGTCTTGCCTGGTATTGCAAGGAAGGTGGTTGCAAGGGTCGCCTCGGATCAGTGTATGGAGCTGACAGAGAGGCGTCTGACCATTGACGACCTCTTGTCTGCCGAAGAGGTCTTTCTGACCAATGTGATCATGCGGGTAATGCCTGTAATAGCAGTAGAGAGGCATACCGTTGCTGATGGCAAGGTAGGGCCTGTGGCAAGGCAGATGCTTGCTGGTTTTGATCGAGAGATAGATAGGTATTGTGGCAAGGGACATGAAGGTCCGTGAGATAGTAGATATACTTTTGCGGCTTTACCCAAAGGCACTGGCCCAGTCTTGGGACAATGTAGGTCTGCTCATAGGCGATCCTGAGGCCTCGGTTAGGAAGGTCCTTGTTACCATTGACATAACCTCTGCGGTCTTGCAGGAGGCAAAGGAGGCCGAGGCGGAGATGATCCTATCGTATCACCCTGTGATCTGGGATGGCCTCAAGCAGATCACTGCATCTGGTCCAACAGGATTGCATTATGAGCTCATACGCAGTGGGATCGCGGTCTATTCCATACATACATGCCTTGATGTGATCCAAGGCGGGATCAACGATGCACTGGCACAGGCCATAGGGCTGGTGTATGTGGAGCCATTGGGCGATTATGTCGAGGACTCAGCAGGGCCAAGATACAAGGTGGTGACGTTCGTGCCTGTTGAGCATGCAGATAAGGTGGCAGATGCCATGTACAAGGCAGGTGCAGGTCACATAGGACCATATTCCCACTGCGGCTTTCAGGTCACAGGCACCGGTACATTCATGCCGCTTGAGGGGGCCAGGCCTGCCATCGGTTCGATTGGAAGGTTGGAGAGGGTCCAGGAGGTCAGGCTGGAGACCGTTGTGAAGTCCGAGGACTTGGCGGCCGTCATTGCAGCTATGCGCAAGGCCCATCCATACCAGATGCCTGCATTTGATGTATTTCGCCACTACGATCCCTCAGCCAGGCTCGGACTGGGCAGGTTGGGCAGGCTCGCCAAGCCGACCCCAATAGGCCAGATCCTCTCCAGGATCAAGAGGACCACAGGCGCAAAGGTGGCCGGCATTGTCAATGGCAGACAGCGTATGATCAGTAAGGCAGCGGTATGCGCAGGTGCATGCGATAGGCTTTTTGCCAATGCCATAGCTGCAGGTTGCCAGTTGTATGTAACAGGTGAGCTCAAACACCACCAGGCCTTGGCCTGTCAGGAGGCAGGTATGACTGCCGTGTGCCTGGGACACAGTGTTTCAGAGCGATTTGCGTTGCGACCTCTGGTGCAAGGTCTGGGGCGTGCCTTGCCATCTGTGGAGGTGGTCCTTAGCAAGAAGGATGCAGACCCGTTTGTATGGAAGAGATTGTAGTTCCACAGCAGGTTACTTGTGATGACCAGGACAAGGGGCCGCAGGCGGAACCCAGCCTTTCTGATGCCAGCTCCCAGCAGATCGAGTCGGTCATAGAGGCCATCTTATTCGCCAGTGATGAACCCATACCAGTAAGCCGTATCGCCTCCATAACAGGTCTGACGAGCAAGCAGGTCAATTCTGCGGTGGATGCCCTCAATCAAAGATACCAGGCGCATGGCCATGCCTTCAGGATTGAGAGGATTGCTGGGGGCCTGCAATTCTTGACATTGCCCGAATACAATGTATATCTGCGAAGGCTTGCCCGTGTCAGGGA
The DNA here is from genome assembly GCA_029907605.1 of Sedimentisphaerales bacterium. Taxonomy (GTDB): domain Bacteria; phylum Planctomycetota; class Phycisphaerae; order Sedimentisphaerales; family Anaerobacaceae; genus DTPU01. Next base: position 12,281 of record JARYLO010000017.1, on the reverse strand, counting down.
GGATCACAAACTCACTCCTGCAGCCTTGGAGACATTGGCCATAATCGCATACAAGCAACCCATAATCAGGGCCCAGATCGAGGCGATAAGGGGCGTGGCCTGTGGGGAGGTCATCAGGAGCCTGATGGCAAAGGGACTGGTAAAGATCGTCGGAAGGGCGGAGGTGATCGGAAGGCCACTTCAATATGGCACGACAAAGAGGTTCCTGGAGGTCTTTGGGCTCAATTCCCTTGAGGACCTGCCTAGCATAGAGGAACTCAAGAGGCCCAAGGAGCAAGGTGCTCCATAGATAGATGACCTTTGATGCCTACCTGGACATAGAAACCACTGGTATCTGGCAAGCCTATGCAGAACTGACCGTTGTGGGCGTGGCATTGGCCGATCCCCAGCCTTATCATTTCTTCCAGTTGATAGGCGACCAGATCACCGCCGAGAACCTTCTAGGCATCCTGCGGCCGGCAGGTCACATCTATACGTACAATGGGGCTCGATTCGACCTGCCCTTTATCAGGGCAAAGGTGGGGCTGGACCTCAGGTCCATGTTCATGCATACAGACCTGATGTATCATTGTTGGAGACGTGGTCTGAAGGGTGGACTGAAGGCAGTGGAGAGGCAGCTTGGGATAGCCAGGCAGACTGCCGATGTGGATGGCAGGATGGCCATAGAACTGTGGTGGCGTTATGTGCGGGGTGGCGACACTGAGGCCCTTGGGCTACTGCTGGGGTACAATAGAGAGGATGTCCTGAACCTATACCACCTGCGATGTAGGTTGGGGCTTTGAGTCCCTCTTGTTGCGGACCATCCTTGTTACCTGATCGAATGTGTCCAGTATCTCTGGATCTTTTTGTTTGCAAAACAGGTTGATCAATCCTATCAGCAGACAGTTTGCTAAAAAACCTGGGACGATCTCATACATGATCGTGCCTAGGCCGCAATTCCGCCATATGATCACCGTGGCAGCGCCAGCCACCATCCCTGCGCACACTGCAGGATAGGTGGTGTCTCTGCAGAAGAGTGCAAATAGGATCACAGGCCCAAAGGTTGCACCAAATCCTGCCCAGGCATATGCAACGATCTGCAGTATGAGACTATCCTTTGGCATGGCCAAGATGATTGCCACTATTGCTATGCATATGACAGATATGCGACTGACCAGACCAACATAACGCAATCCCGAATCCCTGCGGAAGAACCTGCAGTATATATCCTCAGATAGGGATGAGGCAGATACAAGCAGTTGTGAGTCTATGGTAGACATGATCGCAGCCAGTATGGCCGCTAGCAGTATCCCTTGAACATACCTGGACGTGACCTCCTGGATCAGGTAGATCGTGACCTTCTCGTGTCCTCCAGTTGGTAGGTCTGCAAAAAGGCCGATACCGATCAGGCCAATGATTACAGCGGCACTCAATGCTATGGTCACCCAGACCATCGCGATCCGGATGGATCTGCGTAGTTCACCAACCGACCTTATGCTCATGAACCTGGCCAGTATGTGCGGTTGGCCGAAGTAGCCCAGGCCCCATGCGGCACTGGAAAGCACCGCCAGGACAGGCAGGCCTTTTCCAATCGGAATCAGGCCTGGATTGAGGTTCCTGGCCGCCATGGCCGACATTATGCCCTCTACACCCCCTGCCTTCTGGAATGCAAAGAAAGGCAGCAAGACCAATGTTACGATTATCAGCATGCCCTGGAACAGGTCCGTCCAACAGACCGCCAGGTATCCACCGAGGAAGGTGTATGCAATCACCACCCCACCACCCAGCAGCACCGCCCATCTGTACGGCAATCCAAAGACCGATTCAAGTAGCCTGCCAGTGGCGACCATACCGCTGGCACTATAGATCGTAAAGAACAGCACGATCAGTCCTGCAGCCAATCCCTGTATCAGACCTGTCCTGTCCCCAAACCGCCTGGCCAGGAATGCAGGCAGGGTAAGGGTGCCTGTCTGTTCGGTATAAACACGCAGCCTCGCTGCAACTAGTCGCCAATTGAGATATGTACCTACGATCAGCCCTATTGCTATCCAGCCCTCCGATGGCCCGTGCAGGTACACGGTACCAGGCAGGGCCAGAAGCAGCCAGCCGCTCATATCTGATGCCTCGGCAGATATGGCAGTCACCCAAGAGCCGAGCTTACGGTCCCCTAGGAGATAGCCTTCCTGGGTCTGGCCGCTCGACCAGAACCTGACCCCCAAGGCCAACATTGCTACCAAGTATGCGACAAAGCTAATGAAGGTTGGCCAATCCATCCACACCTGGCCTGCCAAATAAGATGGAGTCACCTGTAAAGAAGGCCCCTGCAACAGCGGCGGTCATCATGCAGGCGATAGCGGCAGCAACAAGTGCCCTCAGTGAGACACGCGCGACATCTGCTGTCCTGTTTGGGGCAATGGCAGAGATACCGCCTGCGAATATGGCGATAGAGGCCAGGTGGGCAAAGCCGCAGAGGGCGTAGGTGGCAATCACTGCAGACCTTTGAGGATAGTGCAGTAGTCCATTTGCCAGGACCGTCGCAAGTTCCTGATATGCAGGGACCTCCGTGACTATCAGCCTTTGGCCGATGATCCTTGCTATCTGCCATGCGTCGGACAACGGCACACCCACTATGATCGTCAATGGATAGAATAGGCATGCACAAAGTCCCTTCAACGACAATGCCCCTCCACCTGCAGACCTTAGCCCTATCAGATGACCAAGCCTTGTAAGGCCCAGGTCTATTACCGAGACGAGGCCCAACACGGCTATTAGAAGGGCAACAATGCCTACGACCATCCTCACCCCTGCGTTGGCCCCATTTATGATGGATTCAAAAAGGCCTTGTTGTTCTGGGACAAAGGGTTCTGCCTGGATTCCCATGGTCCTTGGCCGGCCATCCTCTGGCCAGATGAGTTTCGAGGCCACTATGGCTGCAGGTGCGGACAGGATGGAGGCAGAGACGATGTGGCCTGCTATGGCAGGGAACTGACCCTTTAGGGTGATCACATATATTGCAAGCACATTCGATGCAACGGTTGCCATGCCTGCGGTCAAAACGGTGCAGAGCTCTGACCGTGTCATCTCTGCCAGATACGGTCGCACGGTCAGGACCGACTCCACACCTACGAAGATGTTACTGGCAGCAACCAGTGACTCTGCCCCTGAGACACGTAGTAATCTATGAAAACAGTATGCAAAGGACCTTATCAGAAGCTGCATCAGGCCGATGTGGTACAAGATGGCTATCAATGCAGAGAAGAATATGATGGTCGGGAGGCCTTGGAAGGCCAGTATAAAACCCAAGGAACCAGCCTGGCCTGACGGTACGGCTAATGGCCCAAAGACGAACCTGGTCCCTTCGGATGCCCTTTCCAGTATTGCTATCAGCCCGTCGTTGAGTATGTAGAAGGCCCTTACACCGATCCCAGCCCTAAAGACGAGCAGGCCCACCAGTAATTGTATGCCTATGCCACCTACGACTACCCGCCAATTGATCAATCTATGATTGGTAGATAATGCCCAGCAGATAGCTGCCAGTATGAATATCCCCGCAAGGCTGACAAGATTGTAGATGGTCATAAGGCAATGTTATTGGGCATCGACAACCTTCCGGTATATAGCCCCCTTTGATCTTGGCGCACAAAGGGCGGCGATGGCCTTCTGAACGATCTCTGCCTCGAGTGGGCAAGAAAGGTCGGCACCGCTGATGATGCTGCAGAACCTGGCCCTGTGCCTGTCGGTAAAATCCTTGCCATCCTTAAGGATCGTGTGGACCTCATATAAGGCGATCAGGTAGACCTTTGCCAACCTTACTGCCTGTTGATATGCCTGCAGATAGTCTATGTCCTTAATGAACCTTCTATACATAGGTGATCGATCTCCCATGGCCTGATATTCCTTTGCCGCATCCTTGTAGGGTCCTACCAACAGGCATGTCTTCAATGTCAGTAGCAGGTTGTCAACGGCGTCCTCGATAAGGTCTTCTGAAGGAAACATCCCATAGCACTGCACAAGTCCGCGTTGCAGGAAGTATCGGAACCAATCGGTGGTGTTCCTAGTGGTAAGTCCCTTGATGCAATCTACCCAGCTTGCAAAGTTCTGGCTGAAGAAGTCATATCTTGCCGCCTGTTGTCTATCTGATTGGAGTCTCTTTTGGCGGTACAATTCTTCATACAAGTAATAGTCTTGGAAGACCTCTGCCTGCCTATGCCGGCGGCGGTTCTCACCATCCCGATAGTATGGCCCTGCGATCTGATTGACCAATGGATGGATGATCTGGTCGGCTGCAATATGCGTAAGATGGCCGGCTATGTAGGCGATCTTCTGGAGGTCTTGGTCCTCCATCATGACCTTACCATCCCTGCGGATCACATCGCTGAAGACCACCTCCAAGAGATTCAGTGGGACCTGATTGGGCCTGCAGGAATGCAGGTGGTATGACCAGGCAGTGACCCCAGCCGCCTGTACAAAGCCCTCAGTGACCATATCCTTAATAGACTTGGATATGCTGCTATAGTAAAACAGGTCTGGCCCAACACTTCCAAGGTTTGTGTAGGCCCTACAGTTGTGGGCATCGGAGTCGTCATCGATCAGATTGGCAAACCCTGCCAGTTCCGGTCTATCAGAGGTCTTTAGGGCCTTTAGTGCATGGTGTGCAATGATCATGTGGGCGATGTTGGCTGGCATTGGCGTCTCCTACATCCATGTTGTTTCCACTGAGCTTGCTGGATTATAAGTGGTCTGCATGGTCTGGTCAAACCAGCCTGGAGTGTATCCCAAAGGCCGTTTACTATGTGGCGTGGGCTGGTATACTGCCATGTTATGGTCAAGACAGAGCATATTGAGGTAAGGACAAGGGGCGACTGCCACGTGGTAGACATCACCGAGGAGGTAAGGGCAGTAGTAAGGCGTAGCCAGGTCCAGGATGGGATCCTGGTCCTATTCAATATTGGGTCTACTGCGTGCATTACCACCACCGAATATGAACCAGGGCTTGCAGAGAAGGACCTGGCAGACGCATTTGAACGCCTGGCCCCTAAGGATGCGGTATATGAGCACGAGAAGACCTGGCATGACGACAATGGGCATTCTCATGTAAGGGCTGCGGTGGTCGGGCCTTCTCTGACCATACCGATCGTAGGCGGGCAGTTACTACTTGGCCAGTGGCAGCAGGTGGTCTTGATAGAGTTCGACACCAGGCCCAGGACAAGGACGGTCGTCTGCCAGATAATGGGCCAGTGATGGAAGGTGGTTGGCTTGGGGTGGATTTGGCAAGGCATAGGTGCCTGATCATCGTTGGGCTGCTAGCAGTGGCCTCGGCAGGCTGTGGCGAAAGGTCCAGCCAGGCCAAGCTCAGTGGCGTTCCCACGGTGAGGACCGTTGCGAGACCTGTTTATCTCAAGGAACTACAGCTAGAAGGCTATGGGATCGTCGCCGGTCTGCCAGGTACTGGCTCGCCAGAATGTCCTTTGAGGATCAAGCAGTACCTGCGGCGCTATGCCCAGACCCAGGCCTGGGGCCGTTCTGCTGACATAGATCAGTTGCTCAATAGCTACAATGCGGCGGTTGTCTACATAGAGGGTACCTTACCCGGTCTGGCACAGCTTGGCGAGCAGTTTGATGTAAAGGTCACTGCAGTTAGTCAGTCTACTGCCACTAACCTGGAAGGCGGTTGGTTGTACGCAGCAGAGCTTGTGCCAAAGGGTTCGCCTATCATGCCGCTGCGTAGGTCTGCGATTGCCCAAGGTCATGTGTACATCGACAGGTTGGGACAGACCGCACCAGATCCACGGAAGGGCCTTATCTTGGGCGGCGGCAGGCTGCAGGTCCAGCCATCTCTGCTACTTGTGTTGGCCAAGGATGATTTTAGGACCTCTGTGCGGCTTCGTGACCTTCTGGAGGACCGGTTCGGCTTTCAGACTGCTAGGCCCCTTTCTCCAAGGCAGATCTCCATAACGATCCCCAGGGCCTATGCGTATCAGCCTGAGCGATTCGTGGAGGTGTTGGAGCAGGTGCCGTTGGACATGCCACCAGCAGGCTATGCCGAGTCCCTTGTAGCCAGGCTGACCTCAGGTGACCGGCAGGCAGAGGTCGCGCTGGAGGCAATAGGCCTGGCAGTAGTGGGCCATCTGACAGGTCTGCTCAGGTCAGCAGATGAGCAGGCAAGGCTCGCTGCCGCAAGGTGTCTGAGGAACCTTGGCAACCCTGCTGCATTGCCGGCGCTTGTTGGGATTGCATTTGATAGCTCCTCTGCCCGGCGTCTGGAGGCAATAGATGCATTGGCTGCTGCAGGTCCATCGACCGAGGTGGTAGAGGCCTTGCGTGCCTTGTTATCTAGTGATCAGTTGGCAGTAGCTGCATCTGCATACCGATGGTTGATCCAGCTTTCACCAACGGCATTGCCATCCCAGAAGGTATCGGACTATATACTCATAGACCAGGTGCCTACCGCCCAGAGGCCTGGGATCATCGCCCTCCGCAGCAGGCAGGCAAGGGTTTGCCTCTTGGGGAATATCGGCCTGCGAAGTGGCGTGGTCTTGCGATATGGCAATGACCGCGTAGTGATAGACAGCCGGCAGGGTCCAGGTGTCGTCTTGGTAAGTGGCGTAGATCAGCTCAGGAAGGTCTCATTTGGTCCTGTAAGATGCGGCTCAAACCTAGTGGAGCTGATCTGGCTGCTGTGCAGCGCGGAAAAAGGCGGCCCTTGCCTGGACTACTCAGACCTTGTGGGCCTGTTGCAGGCTGGCTGCGAGCAGGGTTTGATAGCAGCACAGTTCTGGGCTGGTCCAATCTCCCAATAAGCTGCATATCAAGAAAAGTTTGGAGCTGGGCCGATAAGTCTTTAGAGGCCGACCTCTTCGGAGGGTGGGACCTCACTATTACGACTATTGAGGATTCTGGATGCGTCTGGAGAAGGTAATACTGAACGGCTTTAAGAGCTTTGCCGATAAGACACAGTTTGTCTTTGCCCATCCCATAACGGCTGTCGTTGGTCCAAATGGCTGCGGCAAGAGCAATGTGGTCGATGCAGTCAAGTGGGTATTGGGGGAGCAGAAGGTAAAGAGCCTCAGAAGTGAGCAGATGACCGATGTGATCTTCAATGGCAGCACCAGCCGCAAGCCCCTCAATGCTGCAGAGGTCACGCTGGTCATCTCGAACCCACCGGCAGGCAATGCCAGGAGGTTACCTATAGATACCGACATGGTCGAGATCACCAGGAAGGTCTACCGCAGTGGGGAAGGTGAATACAGGATCAATGGAAAGGTCTGTAGGCTCAGGGATATACGAGAGCTCCTGATGGGCACAGGCCTTGGCACCAGGGCCTACTCGATCATAGAACAGGGTCAGGTCGAACAGATCGTCACTGCCTCCACCGTGGATCGCAGGCAGATATTTGAGGAGGCTGCGGGGATCAGCCGTTACAAGCTCCATAAGAAGGAGGCCCTGCGGCGTCTGGAGCATACTGAGCAGAACCTCTTGAGGCTTGCGGATATACTGGGCGAGGTGACAAAGAGGCTGCGTTCCGTAAAGGTGCAGGCAGCCAGGGCCAGGACATATCTTGAGTACACCTCCAGACTCAAGCAGCTCCAGCTCAACTATGCCTTGGCAGACTACAGCAGGAATCATCAGCAGATCCAGGCCAAACGTCAAAGTTTGGAGCAGGCCTGCGATGTCTATGCCAAGCTTAGTGCAGACCTGGCCAAGACCGAGCTACAGGTAAGTCAGATCAATCAGGCCATCCTCAAACACGAGCATGCCCTCAACGACCTGGGCAACAAGATGGTGGCCATCACCGGCCGGATAGAGCAGGGCCTCCAAAAGATAGAACTGCTTCGGACAAGACAGCAGGAGTTGGAGCAGGCAAGGTCTACTAGGGCCCAGCAGGTCCTGGCTGCCCAGCAGCAGCTCAATCTCTACCAGTCGGAACTGGCCGGTCATCTGGCCCAGCTGGACCAGACCCAACAGGCCACTGGTCAGCTTCAGGCCCAGATAAGCCAGGATCAGGAACAGGCCAGGCAATTGGAAGGCCGGATCGCCGCATTAGAGGCGGAGCTGAAGGACGAAAAGGCAGGTATCATTGACATAGTCCGCCGAACGGCCCAGTTGCATAATGAGATACGCAGCCTTTCTGACTTCCGTGCCAGCCTTGCCCAGCAGAAGGAGAAACTTGCTGATAGGGCAAGGATTGCGATAGGCCAGCTAGAGCAGGTCCTGGCCGAGAAGGCCCAGCATCAGGCCAGGCTAGAGGACATAGACAAGGTCTTGCAGGAGCTGCAGGAGAACCTCCAGGTCAAGCGACAGGAGGCCGATGCGATAGAGCAACAGATCAGCCAGTGGCAGCAGGAATTGGCGCAGGCCAAGGAACAGCGCAGTGCACTCGGTGGCCAATTGGAGGTCCTGGTGCAGATGGAGCAGCGTTACGAGGGCCTCAACAGCCAGGTGAAGGCCATACTTCAGGGCAAGGCCACTGATCGGCAGGCATTCTCGTGTGTTCTGGGCATACTTGCGCAGATCGTCGAGACAGACCTGGAGTATGCCCCTGCAGTAGAGGCAGCACTGGAAGGGCTTGCGGAGGCGGTGATCGTCACGGATCTGGAGGCCTTGCTTGGCCAGATAGAGGCCATCGGACCCCTGCATGGCAGGGTGCGATTCTTCAGCCGTGACCAGTTCCCTTGCTGGAGCGACCAGATAGATACTAGCAGGTTTCCAGGGGTGGTTGGCAAGCTCGTGGAGTTCGTCAGGTTCAGGCCAGAGTACGCCCCAATGCTCTGGAGGCTGCTGGGCAAGACGATAGTGGTCGAGGACCTGCAGTCTGGACTAGGGCTTGCCAATGTCCTTGGCGATGAGTACAGGATCGTCACGGTCAAGGGTGAGGTCATAGAGCCTGGCAGGGGCCTGGCCCTTGGGCCTGTTGGAAAGGCATCGGGACTGATATCGAGGAAGAGCCTGATGCGACGGCTTGAGAAGGATATATCCGTTATCTCCGCCCAGATCGAGCAGCTCCAGACACAGATCGCCTGCAACCAGCAGACACATGCCCATCTATCCAAGCTTTGCAGGGACCTGCGGACCGCGATCTACGAGGCCAACACCGAGAAGGTGCAGGTCAGTTCCAAGCTGGCGGCCCTTGAACAGACCATCGCCAGGCTCCAGCAGGAGCAGCCCTTGATCGCCAGTGAGATGGGCATGCTGGAGGCCCAGATCACAGAATCGGTCAGGCGGGAATACCAGTCAAAACAGAGGTTGGCAGAGCTGGAGGCGGTCAGTACCCAGCGGAATACCAGGATCGCCCAGCTTGAATCGGAGCTGGCCGGGCTTCAGCAGGACTACCAGGCCAAGATGGCAGCACTGACCGATCAGAGGGTCAGGCTGGGTCAGATCACCGAGCAGGCAAGGTCCATTAGGCAGACCATAGATGGTATCCGTGGCCAGATCAATAACGCATCCGAGACCCTCAAGACAGCGCAGCAAGAGGCAAGCCAGGCAGCAGAGCAGATCGCACAGACGGATAGATCCATCCTCCAGACGGAGTCTGCGATATCGGATCTCTACATGCAAAAGGATCAGTTGCGGCAGTCCTGCGACCAGCTAAAGGACCAGATCCAGCTCCTGCTCCAGCAACATAGACAAGCCGAGGAGGCCCTCAGGCAGTATAGCCAGCAGAAGGCACAGTTTGAACAGCAGGTCAATGACCTCCGCGTTGAGCTTGCCCAACTGGAGGTCAGGCAGCAGGACCTGGTGGCCAGGATCAAGGAGGAGCTCCAGATAGACCTGGCAGAGGCCTATGCCTCCTATAACCAGCAGGAATGCGACTGGCAGCAGGTCCAGGAGGAGATTGCAGATCTCAGGTCGAGGCTCGAAAGGTTGGGAACGGTGAACCTGGAGGCCATAGATGAACAGGACGAGCTGGAGCAGAGGTGCCAGTTCCTGACAAGGCAATTGGAGGACCTGCAGTCCAGCAAGGCCCAATTGCAGCAGTTGATCGCAAAGCTCAACAGGGAGTGCCAGGAGAGGTTTACCCAGACATTCGAGCAGATCCGCGAGCACTTCCAGCAGATATTCCGCAAGCTGTTCGGTGGTGGCAGGGCGGATGTCATCCTCGAGGAGGCAGAGGACCAGCTAGAGGCAGGGGTGGAGGTCATCGCCAGGCCCCCTGGAAAGGAGACAAGGAGCATCTCCCTGCTAAGTGGTGGGGAGAAGTCCATGACCGCCCTGGCCTTGTTGTTTGCGGTCTTCAGGGCAAGGCCGTCACCGTTCTGCTTCCTGGACGAGGTGGATGCAGCCCTGGATGAGGCCAACAACGAGAGGTTCAACCTGTTGGTCAAGGAGTTCCAGGCGGACACACAGTTCATAGTCATCACCCACTCCAAGCGGACCATGCGCATTGCCGATGAGCTGATCGGCATAACGATGCAGGTGCAGGGGGTCAGCAAGAAGATCAGTGTCAGGTTTGAGGAGTGCAGGCCGCAACAGGCAGTGGCCTAGGTTATTACCGCCGCCATTCGGCCTTGCGTACCATCAGGGGAGGTACAGGCCTTGGCCTGCCTTGGAAGGCAAGATTAGCCGCACAACTGCGGTCACTAGGGTACCAAGTAAGGATCTTGACCTTGGGACCCTCTTGGGTCTCGGGCCTGACGTACAGTCGGAACATACTTGCAAGATTCCATTTCATCCTCCTGATGTATCGACCTAACCACCAGGTGACTTTTCCCTCTGCTCGATATTGACTAGTCTGCGGGGTTGTGTTTAGAATATTACTATATTTCAGGACCTTGGCCTAGGGGTGGGCCATGGTTTGTGTGGTATGTAGGTTGGCTGGCTGTCTGGGGGGAAAGGCTGGCTCTTGTTAAAGAAAGGGGGTGAAACGACCGAGATACGAGCTATAACCTAGGATGGCGGCAGGTAAACAAGGCCTGCCATGTGTGAGGGAACTAACGCCAATTAGTATCTGTTTTGAAGGAGGTCAAATCATGCGGCTAAAAGATCGATGTGCCTGGGCATGCCTGGCGGTATTGGTGTTGAGTGGCATTGCCTGGGGGTTCAATCCAGATGCTGACAGTAGTCTTGTGGGATGTTGGAAACTCGATGAGACGGAAGGGACGATCGCACACGATTCATCCAAGTATGAAAACCATGGTACAGTGATGGGCAACCCCAAGTGGGCACCTGGCAAGATGAAGGGGTGTCTGGATATGGATGGGGATGGGGATTATGTGGACTGCGGCAACCCATCCCTGTTCAACTTTGGGGATGTCATCACTGTGGCCCTCTGGTTGAACATCAGGGCGGTCAATGGCCAGTGGATGGCGGCAGTGGCAAAGGGAGAAAGCGCGTGGCGTATCTCACTGTACGATACGAATCGACGGTTCCACTTTGCCGTGCGTGGTGGACCCAACTACGAGGCGGTCAATGGGAATATCACCGTTGGCCTGAATGAGTGGCACCACGTCACTGGTACATACGATGGGGCAGAAATGCGGCTTTATGTAGATGGTGTGCTAGACAATACCGCTGCCCTCACAGGCGGTATGCACACGGCAGGAGGCAACCTGCTGATCGGCGACAATCCACAGGCCACAGGCAGGTATTGGAACGGGATGATCGATGATGTGCGGATCTACCACAGGGCCCTGAGCGAGGACGAGATCAAGGTGATCGTGAGGGGGATCTGGGACCCGGTAGCTGACAAACCTGTTCCTCGCGATGGTGCCAGCGACGTGCCAAGGGATGTAGTACTTAGCTGGACGGCCGGTCCATATGCCAAGACACATGATGTGTACTTTGGTGCGGACTTCGACGACGTCAATACTGCCAGTAGGGAGGACCCAAAGGGTGTATTGTTGTCAAAGGATCAGCAGCAGACCACGTTTGATCCGCCAGGGCTGTTGTCGTATGGCCAGACGTACTATTGGCGTGTGGATGAGGTCAATGGCCCGCCAGACTACAAGATCTACAAGGGCATAGTATGGAGCTTTACAGCAGAGCCCTACAGCTACCCTGTCAAGCCCATTGCAGCCACCGCGTCTAGCATATATAAGGCAGCCCCACCAGAGGCAAGCACTGGTCCGGAGAGGACCATAGATGGGTCCGGGCTTGTTGGCGATGCGCACTCCACCAGGACCGCTGATATGTGGATCAGCAAACTCAATATCCAACCCATCTGGATCCAATACGAGTTCGATAAGGTCTACAAGCTGGACCAGCTGTGGGTCTGGAACTCCAACCAGGTCATCGAGACCATGGCGGGTTATGGCGCAAAGGACGTGGAGATCGTCTATTCAGAGGATGGCCAGACCTGGAAC
>JARYLO010000179.1 GCA_029907605.1 Sedimentisphaerales bacterium | reverse complement strand
TTTCGTCAAGCTCCGCCTCAAACACGCTGTACTGGACCCTGTAGCCATAATCCTCCAGGACCTTGGCCACCCTCAGTCTACGCCTGTCGTCGGTGCAGTCATATCCTATCACACAGAACATCTATATTACCCTATCAGCCGCAGGTTTCTGTACACAGGACCACCTGTAAACCACTGCCTCAATTCCCCGACCTTACACGAAAGCAATTCCTTGGGTGTGATCTCGTCTGACTGGCTGTCCAGTCGCTGGGGAAGATTTAGGAATTTTTCCCACTCGGTCAACACTTTTCGCCTGGAGGTCTCCTTCAAGAGCATGGAACCGTTTGAGGCCCTGGTAAAATCCTCGGACTTGAGGATCTGCTTGTTGAAAACCAGCATAGCGAAGCGGTCTGCGAACGGCTGTCTGAATTGCTCAACCATGTCCAGTGCCAGTGCTGGGGCGGAACGATTGGCCACATGCATCAAGCCACAGAATGCGTCCAGGCCCTCTGCCTGAAGGACCGACGCCACCAGGCCTGTCAGCAACACATAAGTGAATTAAAGGACTGCATTGACCGGGTCAGTAGGTGGCCGCCTGACCCTACCTGAGAAGCCTATGTTCAGGGATCGAAACACAAATACCAGACCCTCGAAGTAATGCCTGGCGATCATGTCCTCCAGGCCACGCAGGGTATCCATGTCTGATTGACGGTCTACCTGTGAGCCTAGCTGCTGGATCTCCGATTCACAGGCCTTGATCCGGTCGCTGGGGTGGTTGTAGCGATATCGCCTGAGCACCACCTGGCTGTTCGATGCCTTCGCACAGACCAGGTCCTTAGCAAAGGCCAAACGGCTGGCTGAGGCCGCTGCCAGTTTATATTGACCCTGGCGTACGGCCACATGTGCCGACTGAGGACCAAGCAAGAGCCCGCATATACGTCTGTGGCGGCTGGTCATGACCAGAGGGACGTTGCGGTCCAACAATACACAGGCCGCATCCAGTGTCACCTGTACCCGGCCCATGATTATGACACGTTCTACCCTGTGGACAGGCACGGCAAGGAGTTCTGTGTCCTCCTTTCGCACTACCAATCTCCTGCCGACCCTGGCAAGGACCGAGCCTTGATCGCAAATGTAGAGGGGTGGCATACTTGGACCCCCAGAGAACTACGTGCCAATTGCGGCCATATATCATGTATTCAGGTTATAGGTGGTTAGGTGCTCATATGAACTTGTAAAAGATCCTCTGATCCCTAGATAGGCTCGAGGCAGGCCTTGACCCATCCCATGGCCATGGTGCCACCACTGAGTGTACGCGTGCGGCCCCAACCTAACTTGGCAGCCCTGCCACCAGGTTGGCGGTAATTGTCTACTGTCACGCACTCGATGTGACTGAACCGGCCTATCCTCAGTGGAAATCCATTCTCGGCAAACTTCACCTCGAGCAAGGGCCGATTTGCCTGTGCAAGTTCCGGGTTGTTCTCATAGAATTTCCTGTATCTTGCTCAAGCTTAAACAGATAGAATTCCTTACATGCCTGGATGATCTGGTCTGCGTACAGTTGCATGGGTATGAACCTCCTGCCCCGGCATTCCTTGGCTGCGAGAAAGTCATCTATCGCAAGTTCACATCTGGTCTGGATCTGCTCGCCGTCGAGCATCGAGTAGCACTGCTCGTAGAACATCTTTATGCCGCCTGGGTCTGCATTGCCACGCCTGCCTGGGTTGTATATCCTTACTATGTCTATGAATGTCGCACAATCAGGCAGGAATGCGTCTGTGATCCTCAGGCATCGAAACGGATCGTTCCTGGCGTCCTGGTAACCAAGTACATCCTTTTCGAATCGCTCCTTGTCGGCCTGCCTGTTGCCGAGCCTCGCCTGCGCAAGTGTGGATATCAGGGCCGTCCTGATGGCCCCTTTGACAGACGATCCTGGTATATAGGATCGCCATGTACTACTGCTGCGGGTCATGAGGACTACGGCCAGTCTGAGATTCGGATTGCCTAGGTTACCTTGCCAGGTGTCGACGAACTCTGGCCCTGTCCCGGCGTGCCAGAGTGCATGGCGGGAAAGGTCTACCCGGTCCTGTATAAATCGCCTTATGGCCGCAGGATTAGGGCTATTGACCGCCCGGTCGAACTCAGCCCGCACTGCTGGTGGCATGTCGCTGAGTATCGACGGAAGGTCTATACGGTAGAAGTATTCGCCGTTCACCACGTATTCCACTGGGTCTAAGTCCTCGCCTGAGCCTATGTGCACAGGTGAAAGGATCTGCAGCGATAAACCGTATCTCTGCATGGTCATGCCTCCATTGCAATCCTGACAGGACATGCCAGGGCTATGGCATAGTGGCGGACCTCTTGGAGATCAGGATGGACATCGCCCAATAGCCTTCCATACCATGGCCTGGGGGAGGATGTCCTCAAGGCCGATCCTGCCGTAAGGTAGCTCACCGGCCTCTTGAATGGGTTGTGCTTACCTGACGGTCCAGGTCCTGTGGCCCAGTGCCCTTCCAACCTGCCGAACTTGGTCGATACCCGCCAGAATCCCTCAGTAGGGTCATCCTTCGCAGGCGCACATGGACCCAAGAGTATGACCGCGTTGGGTTGGTCCACCGCAGGCCACTGATATGGCGCACAGCCATCTACCGTGATGTTCCCCATGCCCCTGGACTTGGCCCTTCCATAACCGCAGGCCAGGGCCACACCAAGGAGCTGAAGAACCTGATCCGAAGGGTAGATATCGGATGCGACTAGGATGTGATACCTGCCTGGCCTATCGGGCGAGAAGGTCCACTGTTCCTGGCCGTGCAACATACCATGTTTGGCACCTAGCATCCGCCTGTCAATACTCGTATGCGTTACCCAATGCCGAGCCGGCCTGGTCGGTTGACCGCAGCCATGGTCCAGGAAATACTCGATTATCGTGGTGCCAGTTATTAAATCCATCCATATCCAGCCACTTGAGCTTGTATAGCCACTTGAGGACCTGGAAGGACTCCGTCAGGCCAAGCGCAGGGCCCTGCCTTGCTATGGGAGATCCTGGCAGCTTATCGGTCAATTCTGCGCGGCTGGTGGCCATTATCCGCTGTAGCAATCGGTCCTCGTCTTCCGGTCCAGGCCTTTGTAGGATGGGACGAGGCAGGAAGCCTAGAGGGAACGGATCGCTCAATATAACTGGCGAATAAGTCGCCGAGTACGAACCGAGCATCTCCTCTAGGGCCTTCTGGCCCTGGTGGTAACGCACTGCCCAACAGATATGGCCAAAAAGCGTGTCTGCAGCCAAGGGCGTGGCCAGTCCGCCGCGAACCGAGATCG
>JARYLO010000178.1 GCA_029907605.1 Sedimentisphaerales bacterium | reverse complement strand
ATGCCAACAAGTTGCCTGACAGGCCCTATTGTCTGTGGAGGATCGTGCCTGTGGTATGGGCAGAGACGGGAGTCCAATTGCGAGGACAGTTCAAGCCGAAGGGCCTATTTGGGATAAACTACGCGGCTTATGTAGTAAACGGCCTTGAGCAGGCCGCAGGTGAAGGTGGTGACATACGCTCCATGCGTGGCAACAACCGGGACTCCAACGACAATAACAAGGCCATAGGCGGCCGCATAGGGATCAGGACTTCTTGCGGTCTGGATACAGGGATATCCTGTTATAGGGGTGCATACACGGCAGATGGCCAGCAGTACCTGACCATAATGGACCTGGATGCAGAGTACAGGCAGGACGCTTGGATATTCCGAGGTGAATACGTCTGGGCGTGCCAGGAGGTCTCTACAGGCGACCTGCACAAGCAGGGCTTCTATGCAGAGGCTGCATATAGACTCAATCGCCATCTTGAGCCGGTCGTACGCTATGATCAGGCATACATGGACGATGCATTCGGTCAGATCCTCAAGCGTACCACCTTTGGCCTGGTCTTCTATCCGGATCCAGACCTGCATCCCATGTTCAATTTCAGGGCCAGTCAGAGCCTCGTACATAATGACGGAAGGGGTAACCAGACTCATGAATTCGTCATCCAGTGCGTGCTGGGCTTCTAGCAGGACCTGGCATTCTTTGATGGCCTGGCCATTGTTGGTCTACATGCTCTGCCTGGGGCCTGTAGTTACAAGAGGGGCCCAAGAGACAGGTAAGCAGAGGGAGTACGCCATAAAGGCGGTCTTCATATACAACTTCATAAAGTTCGTAGACGGGTTCAGATTTGAGGATCAGCAATCTAAGGCCCCTATAGTCTTGGCCATAGTAGGCGAGGACCCATTTGGCAGCGGGTTTGACCCACTGCTGGAAAAGCCCATTGGGGAACGATACCTAAAGATCAAGAGGCTTGCCATCCATCCTGATCCCAACAACCCACAGTCAATTGATGCAAATGACCTGAAGGGCTTGCGGGCTTGTAATATTGTATTTGTGTCCTCCTCTGAGCGGCCAAGGCTTGCAGGTATACTGGAGGCGGTCAGGACCGAACCGATCCTGACCATCGGTGACCATGCCGGCTTCCTTGAGGCAGGGGTGATCATCAACCTTGGCGTAGAGGGCAACAAGGTGTTCTTTGAGATCAACCTGGATGCAGCAGCAAGGGCAAACATAAACCTCAGGTCTCAATTGCTCAGGCTGGCAAAGAGGCTCGTCAAGGAGGACAAGACAGGTAGGGGCTAGGAGTGCCTGGCGGATCAGCCCCCAGTTGTGTAAAAACCATGTAAAAAGCGAGGCCATGTATTGCCAAGGCCTGTTATGGGTCGTATACTGCTATTGGCATAAAGGAGAGAAAAGATGGTCTCGGTCATGTCCTATCTACTTGCAGCTATTTCGTTATTGGCCCCCAGTGAAACCGCACAAGAGCAGAAGCAGGCTAGAAGCCTGGCCCGCGAGATGGTAGTCCAGGTCCTTCGATCAAGGCCTATTGCGGTAAGGGTCTACAAGGATCCTGCAGGCAACCCTGCCAGCTACGATCTGATCTATGTCAAGGCAAGGGGTACAGTGATCGAATGCGATACGGTCAAGGCAGCTATACCTGGCCTGAAGGATGGGTCGGTACTGGCCGTTGTAGACACGGATCAGGCATATTCGGACCTGCGAGAGGCCATAAAGGGGATCGTACTGGCAGTGCCTGTTGGTGCAAATCAGGCACTTGATGTATTCCCCATTGATCCACCATGCAGGCTCGGCGTCTGCACCTTCCTAGATGCCGTAGGTACGCCCGTGGCAGATGCCCTCATCCAGGTACAGCTTCCGGCCGACCGGGACAAAAGTACATATATCATCGTACAGGAGGTCAGGACCGACCGAGGAGGCAGGGTCGGAGGATTGCCAGGTGAGTATGGTACTACCCTGGAGGTATATCACCCCTTGTATTGGAGGGCCAGGGTGTTGCTTCTAGGCCGCGAGCCTGAGAGGTTGGATACGATCAGGCTCCCTGTATTGCCAAGGGGTTATAAAGGTTCAGAGCAACTGACAGGCCAGGTGGTGGACCTATCGGGCCGTCCCATACCTGGGGCAGCGGTCTCTACTGAGCTGAAGGCAGTCTCCTCGCCCACCGAACCAGCCGGGTACGTGGCCAGCGTAATTACCGACCAGGAGGGTCGATTCTCCATCTATAGACCACTGGGCCCGAAGGTTATCGAGTGTATCCTACATATCGAGCCACCGGTTTCTACAGGGCTTGCCTGGCACCAGATGCTGGTGAACCCAGCAGCCACAGACCTGGTGCTCACCCTTGCCAGATCCAATGCAGCCCCGCCTGCAGAAAGGGCATTCCACACGTTTGTGTTCGAAGACAAGGATGGCCGGATCGCGGACCCAGATAGGCTGGCACGGATGAGCCTGAGGGTATGGGATGCTGGAAGGTCCGTAACCCTTGGTTACGATCAGTTCAAGGATGGTCTGGAGTTGGCCTTCGGCAGTACGGTCAGTGCCGTGCTATTCAGGACCGTTGAAGGGCATACTGAATACGCTGAATTCGGGCCAGTCACGATTAATCGCACAAGCCCGACAGAGCTGGTCCTAAAGGAAAAGGGGCCTACACGCTATATCGGCCGGGTGATCTATTCGCACACCCGCAGGCCTGCAGCAGGTGTGTATGTGCTGGTCAATCACCAGCTTTCGGCCAAGAGACCAGAGGAGCTGACCGAGGAAGATTGGCAGACGATTAGGTACCAGGCGCAGCAGGAAGGATCTAGGGCCTCTGAGCTGCGGGATAGGGTGGTGGTGACCGGCGAGGATGGGTCGTTCGAGATATACCTGCCAAACAACAACGGGCACTGGCAACATCGCGAGTTCAAGGCCGTTTTGCCAGGTTATAGGTCCGAGGCCAACCCTGTAGGCCCTGTATTTGGACCATATCAGGACATAGATGATCGCACCAACTCCGCGATAGTCAGGCTCAGTATACGTCTTATCCCGGATAGGCCATTGCCACAGTTCGTATTTGAGGATGAATCTGGGCCTGTCACAGATCCGAACCTGCTGTCAAAGGTCTTGATCAAGGTCACCGGGCCTGACGGCAAGGGCATCACAGGATTTCGCTACGATCCTAATCGTCCCATTGAACTGGTAGCGGGTACCTACAATGCCACGGCTGTCTGGAATGGAAGGCTCTACACATTCGGACCTGTCCAGATCGGGGAGGAATGGCCTGAGCAGATCGTGTTTAGGCCCACACGAATCGAGGCAGAGAAGATCAGGTTTATTGGG
>JARYLO010000177.1 GCA_029907605.1 Sedimentisphaerales bacterium | reverse complement strand
GCATTAGGTGGAAGATACAAGGGTAGGTACATATTCTTAGAGCACCATCAATCCCACGCAGCAAGTGCCTTCTTTCCTAGTCCGTTTGACGAGGCTGCAATCCTGACCTTGGATGGGGTGGGGGAATGGGCCACCGCCACATACGGCATAGGTCGCGGCAATAGGATCAGCCTGATGGCTGCCCTGCAATTCCCGCACTCATTGGGACTGCTCTATTCGGCATTCACGTACTACGCAGGCTTTAGGGTCAATTCAGGGGAATACAAACTCATGGGTCTTGCGCCCTATGGCCAGCCTAGGTTTGTAGACCTGATCAAGCAGGAATTGATAGATATCAAGCCTGATGGATCATTCAGACTTAACCTTGATTACCTGCCCTACTGCCACAAGAAGGTGATGATCAACAAGGCATTCGAGCGGCTCTTCGGTGCACCTGCAAGAAGGCCTGAGGGTCCTTTGTCAGAGATCTACATGGACGTTGCTGCCTCCATACAGGCGGTCACCGAGGAGATCATGCTCAAGGCCGCCAGGCACGTATACAACGAGACGGGCATGAAGAACCTGGTCTTGGCAGGCGGCGTTGCACTCAATTGTGTCGGCAATGGCAGGATCCTAAGGGGAGGCCCATTCGAGAGGATCTGGATACAGCCTGCAGCAGGCGATGCAGGCGGTGCCCTAGGTGCGGCACTATTCACATGGTATCAACTGCTGGATAGGCCCCGCCTGCCAGATCCAATGGATGGCCAGGCTGGGTCCCTACTGGGTCCTAGGTTTACGAATAAACAGATCACCCAATTCCTTCAACAGGTCAATGCCCCATATCGTACATTCGAAGATGAGCAGCAGTTGCTAGACCATGTGGCCGGCCTGATCGCACAGCAGAAGATCGTGGGCTGGTTCCAAGGTAGGATGGAGTTTGGGCCTAGGGCCCTTGGATCCAGAAGCATACTTGGCGATGCCAGAAATCCAGAAATGCAGTCCATCATGAACCTGAAGGTCAAGTTCCGCGAATCATTTAGGCCCTTTGCCCCGTCGGTACTGCACGAGAAGGCAGACGAGTATTTCGAGCTTGCGCCAGGCCAGGAGAACCCCTATATGCTGCTTGTCACATATGTCAGACAAGAAAAGAGGATAGGCGAGCCTGATCCAGGCCTAAGAGGGCTTGATAAGCTGCGGCCCCAAAGGAGCGTCATACCTGCAGTTACACATGTGGACTTCTCTGCCAGGATCCAGACCGTGGACCCAGTCAGACATGGCAGGTTCTATGGGCTGATCAAGAGGTTCTACGAGCTGACCGGCTGTCCGGTGGTCATCAATACCAGCTTCAATATCAGGGGTGAACCTATAGTCTGCACTCCACAGGATGCATACCGATGTTTCATGGCAACCGACATGGATGTGCTGGTCATGGAGGACCAGGTCCTTTATAAAGATCAACAGCCAAAGGCCATAAGATACGATATAGAGGCATATAGGGCCAGATTCCCATTGGATTGACCGATGATTATAGAGATCAACTGGAATCCAGATAGTAGACAATTACGATCCTTTGGCCTGACGGCGGCCACGGCCGCCTGCATACTGGCATGTTATCTGAGGTTCGCAAAGGGTCTTGCCATACCATGGTGCATTGCCATAGTCCTTGCGGGCCTGGGTATTGCGATCAGCAGCGTACTTGCGCCTGCCATTTCAAGACAGGTCTATCGTGTCATGGTGGCACTGACCATGCCGATAGGGCTAGCCATCAGCCTGTTGTTGATGACCCTGTTCTATGCCTTGCTGATCACACCATTGGCAATGGTATTTCGATTGGTAGGAAGGGATACCATGTCTCGCAGGTTTGACCCTGATGCAGATACATATTGGGTCCAGCGGAAGGTGGAGATACAAGAAGAGCGATATTTCCAGCAATTCTAGCCCACGGAGTAACCATGAAAAGGCATCCTAGCAGGCAGAACAAGGACTTCCAAGAGTTGGCAAGGGGCAAGCGGCCTTCCATCCTGGCCGAGTTTTGGGAATTCCTCAAGTACAACAAGAAGTGGTGGCTACTACCCATCATCATCGTACTACTCTTGCTGGGCCTTGTGGTGATGCTGGGCGGCACCGCGGTTGCGCCCTTCCTGTATCCCTTGTTCTAGCCGATAGATGCTGCCTGCAATCGCAACTGCCCTGTTGTTCGCAGTATCCGCTGCAAGTGCAGCCCGGACCACAAAGGCACTTGGGCCTGTGCCAGCCAACCTCGCCAGGCTCTCATTGGCAGCCGTGTGGCTAGGACTTTGGGCGCACACCTTCGGCAGTGGACTTAGGGGCCCTGGCCTTGGCTGGATGATCGCTAGCGGGATCGTGGGGTTTGGCCTGGGGGACCTGGCCCTATACGCAGCATTGCCGAGGCTAGGCGCACATCTTGCAGTCCTGATCACCCAATGCCTGGCCATGCCCATAGGCACGTTGTTGGAGTGGGCATGGGTAGGTACGGCCCTGACCATCCAGCAATGGCTGGCCAGTATCTTGATCCTGATCGGGATAGGGATTGCACTATGGCCAGGGCGGCAGGCCCAATCCCATCGCACAAAGGCAGGCTGGGTCCTTGCGGTCCTGGCTGCTGCTGGGCAGGCCGGAGGGGCAGTGATCAGCAGGAAGGCATACATGTTGCAATCTGGCCTTGCGATAGATGGTGGCACCGCCGCATACCAGAGGATCATAGGAGGCCTGCCAGTCCTGATGGGCTGGGCCCTGACACAGGCCATTGTCCATCCAGACAACAGACGCATATCAAAGACCACCTGGCGAGATAAGTGGCCGTGGGTGGTGGTCAACAGTATCTCAGGCCCTGCATTGGGCGTGGCCTGTTATCAATGGGCCCTGTCTGTGGCCCCGACTGGGATAGTCTTAGCCATCGTTGCCATGACCCCGCTGGCCGTCATACCCATCGAGTTTATGCTCACAGGCCGCAGACCCAGCCGCCTATCC
Source organism: Sedimentisphaerales bacterium (assembly GCA_029907605.1). GTDB lineage: Bacteria > Planctomycetota > Phycisphaerae > Sedimentisphaerales > Anaerobacaceae > DTPU01. The sequence goes on along the minus strand of JARYLO010000177.1, from coordinate 455 downwards.
CTTGTAGGGGGGCTAGTGGCCATAGCAGGTGCAATAGGGCTAGGCCTGACCAAGGGTCACTGATCAGCAGGCATCGCCACCTCATCCATGCCTATGTCGATCCTGCCCCCAACGACCCGCTGCTGGCCATCTATGTCAAAAGGACCTGCAAGTGCCGGCAGCTCAGGATCCCCTGCATCGATGCACAGGGATCCTGCTGATAGGTGATAATCAGGATCCGCAAAGCAAGGATCAGCAGCTATGTTGCCAACTCCAGGCCAGCCGTCCTGTACGTCGCTGTACTGTACCTGGCCACCATCACAGAGTATCTGGCCTTCCTTGTTGCCAAATATGATCGAACCGGTTACAGAAGGTAACCCGCCATATAGGCCATAGCCACCATTGTTCACGACCGTACAATGGACCAGTGTGACCTTGCTGTGATAGACAAGTCCCCTACCTGTCTTGACAGGGAT
>JARYLO010000176.1 GCA_029907605.1 Sedimentisphaerales bacterium | reverse complement strand
CATGCAGTTGACCTCCAGTTTGCCGCTTACGAAAGCCTGTCTTGCAAGGCACGGGTCGTTGGCATAGGCCTGGCCAGGGCCGCCTCCAGGCAGGTGCCTAGCGAAGGTGGTCAGGAACTCGAACTGGTCCATGCCGATCTGTTGGGGCCTGTACGTCCCAGGCCAGGGCCTGTACGACAAAGGGATCTGGACTGCGACCGCCGCATCTACATAGATCCAGGGTTGTGCGGTCCTGCCTGGATCGGCATTGGGATCCGTGTAGTTGAAATGGAACCCCTTGCTGATCTGATCGTAGTCATGGCAGCTGCCGCAGGTCCAGCGGGTCGAGATGGGCATGGGATATCGCTGGATAGGTGTGATCTTGAAACCTTGATAGCCGTCGCTATCCTCTGGGAACAGGGGTATTACATGCACGTACCTTGCCAGGCTTCCGTCCGGTTCTGAAAAGATCCGTACAGTGTTTGCGTCCGACCCATGTACCTGGGTCGCCATGAAGAATATCATCCATCCTGCCCAAGACAATCCCTTGGCCATCATTACCTGCGAACAAGACCACCGGCAAACACAACGGGCTATTTAACTGCACGTTCGCCTGGATGGCAAGCTACAGTTAGGGTAAGCAAGGCTTTTCTGGATGCTGGCCGAGGGTGATCGAAGTAGGTTGGGGCCAGGCGAGTATTAGTGTCGGCGCAAGACAATCCGCCTGGCGGCTGCCTTGCGGCCTTTTGTCGTCTGACTTGCATCTGTGGCTTCTAGGGAAAGAGACAAGGATCCCATCCCTGATCCTACCCCTTGTCAATAATCCCTGTACTTTCTCATCCACTGGGGCCAGTCTTCGGGTCTTACGCCGCCTGCGGTAGTCCATGGGCCTGCTGTGTCGAACTGGCGATGCCACTTGAGGGTCCAGAGCTGCTTTAGGCCTACCTTGCGTACGGACCAATCCATAAAGAGCATGTTGATCCCACCTCGGTGGCGATCAATACACCAAGGGCCCAACAGGTTGGAAAGCTGTGCCTACGAAACTGGCGGGCCAAGTTGGTCACTTAGGTGATAAGGACGGATCTCCCCATGGCAATCACCAAAGACAGGTATATTGGACGCGCCTTTTACGTCACATGCCCGCCAGGACAGGGGGTCGTCATCGATCATACCAAAGAAACGAGTGTAACGTGGTGAGTACATCGAGTAGTTGAATCCGTAACTTACATCTACGTGCTCCAATGTATTGGGCCTCAGGATATCGAGTTCGACGAATGTCGTAGCAAAGGGTACTGGCCGGTCGGGTCCTGTCATTGGGCACATGGTGATGCTGTGTTCAATCGAAGTGGCGACTTGCCCTGAGACGATGACGGGGATTGATCTGATGCCCTTCATGGTGCCCTGGAAATATGGCGCGCCGAACTCAAACCACGGTATTCTGGAAGACCATGAGAACCATATGCCTCTATTATCTGCCAGGTACATCTGGAATGCCAGTCCCCATTGTCTTATGCGGGCCTGGCATGAGGCAGCACCTGCCTGGATCCTGGCGAGCCTCAGACTTGGGATGAGGATGGCGATCAATATGGCTATGATCGCAATGACAACCAGCAGCTCCAGGAGGGTGAAGGCCTGCAGGTTGGTTCTAACTCGGCTCTTCATTAAGCCTCCCGGATGGGTTTAAACGAGACCAAAAGCTGTTTCAGTCCATGCCAGATCATTCTAGGGTCTGAGCCTGAATACTAATAGGCCGGCCTCGCCACAATCCACAGCCGTAATATCATCCTGGGTGGCAATGTGGGTGGTTGTCCGGGAAGCTTGTAAGTCAGGATCTCACGCGGCAGGCTGGGCTTGCTGATCGCAAGTACTGCCAGCAGACCTGGGGCCTGGGTGACAGCCGTTGAGGTGTGGCATGCCAGGTATAGGTAGTCCTCACTCAGACTCAATATCTTGGCTCCTGCGCTTAGAGTGGAGTAGTAGTTCACGGAAGTGACCTGCGTTGGTCTGGTCTTATCTGATATGTCTAAGACCTCCAGTCCTGGTCTATGACAGACAAGGTAGGCATAATCACCGCGAACCTTGGCCTCCTTTGTGCTGGCCTGTGGATATCGGGCGATTGCAATGGGCCATACGGGGTTTGCAACATCTACTATCCAAAGGCCTTCAGAGTCGGTCAGATAGACATACTTGTCCTCTGCGACAACTGATAAACAAGGGGCTTCAGAAGGAAAGTATCCCACCTCGATAGGCCAGTTTGGGTCGCTGACGTCTATGACATGCAGGCCAGTGGCAAGACCTGCTACATATGCGTATCCATCCTGCACAGCCACATCCTGGACAGAGGTGCCAGCGATAGCGTAGGACCCCAGTTCAACGGGCCTGCTCAGGTCGTTTATGTCGAGGATCCTAAGGCCGTTGCGGCCATCTGCTAGCTACAGGTACCTTTGTGATCTTACGATAGAGTTTGCATGCCCTCCGATTGGTGACAGACCTACCTCTATAGGGCTTGCAGGGTCGGTTATATCCAGTATGCGCAGGCCTCTTGCATTGTCGGCTATGAACATATAACCATCATCGACGGCTACTCCTGCACATGGGTCGCCGGATTCGAGACGCCATTGGTCTACATCCTCGACATGCCTTCCCAACTGGGCTAAGGCCACACGCTCCTGTTGTCTTGCCTGGATGCGATCCTTGGCCTTGCTAGAGCCTTCCTGTGCCAGTAGGCTATCGGCTTGCTGGACATAATCAGGCCTGTCAACTATAGGCCAGATCATTTGTGGTAGATTTGCCAGGCATGCCAAGACAAACGTATAGGCCATATCTTCACCTTCAGGCATTAACAGGGATTTATCCCTATAGGCCTGCCATATAGACAGCCACCGAAGGAATGACGAGGCCCAATTGGTCTTGATCTGGGATATTTGTCCTTGGGTTAGGGGCCTACGGTAGATAGGCAGCAATGGGATATCGATCTGTGAATGGAAGCGATGTATTGCCTCTACCTTGGCCCTGGCAATGCTAGAGCTATCCAGGGATGGGAACAGGGCCTGTAGGTAATCCGCTATCCAGTTGCATAGGTCCCCGATCTGGGTCTTCAGTAATGCAGTCTGGTCGTTGGTGGGCAGAGGTTCTGCCAGGAGGGATTCAATTCAATACACCACTGTACCTGTGCCTTGTAGAACTCAAACTGTGCTCTTGTGCATTCGGAATTGCTTATGGCCTTGATATATGCTGGCAGGGCTGATTGAAGGATCTTCAGGTGGCGGGTATCAGCCAGTGCAGATCTGTCTGCTTTCTGGAGGGTTTCTTGTATTACCTGGAGGTACTGATCCAGCCAGGGTTGGGGCCACTTGCAATTGGGATCGGCAAGCTGGTTCCTGCAGGCATGGATGATAGAGGTGGTAGGTTCGTTGTTACAGGCTGGGATGGACAGGCAGGTCCAGGTAAGGACGATCAGGGCAGGTAGCAGACCCAGG
>JARYLO010000175.1 GCA_029907605.1 Sedimentisphaerales bacterium | reverse complement strand
CCTAGTTATGTAGCTGGTGTAGTAGGTCAGGCAATTAGTCTTGATGGGACCAATGACTATGTGGAGTTGCCTATAGGCAGTGTCATTGCCAACTCCACCAGTATGAGCATAAGCCTATGGGTCAACTGGGCCGCAGCAGGTGGCGGTTGGCAGAGGATCTTTGACTTTGGGACTGGGACCTCTGTAAACATGTTCCTGACACCATCTGCATCAGGTGGCACAACTGGCGTGATGAGATTTGCCATTACAACAACAGGCTCTGCAGGAGAGTCCAGGTTGAACGCCTCTCAGACCTTGCCTACAGGTTGGCACCATGTTGCAGTGGTGATAGACGGGCTCAATAAGCAGATGTGGTTGTATCTGGATGGTGAGCTTCTAGCTTCTGGACCGACCAATGTCATACCGAAGGATCTGGGTGTGACGACCCAGAACTGGCTGGGTAGGTCTCAATACGCTGCTGATGCATACCTGACCGGCCAGATCGATGAACTGAAGATCTACGATAGGGTCCTTAGCCCGGCCGAGGTGAGGTATCTGGCAGGGGATAAACCATAGTATCAGAAGTTGCTCATGCTAAAGGTCTTTTTGAAGGAGGTGAATCATGGACAAGAAGGTGTGTTATCTAATGTGCCTGATAGGGGTCTGTTTACTTGCCATACAGACCGCGTCAGGCGGCCTTGTGGCCTATTACCCTATGAACGAGGGGGAAGGCACGGTCATATATGACGCATCCGGCAACGGCCACGACGGTGAGGTCAGGGGTGGTCAGGCGGTCTGGATCGACGGGCCCGCAGGCTTTGGCAAGGCCTTGTTTTGGGATGGGAGCAACCCTGCAAGGTTCTGGGTCCATTGTGGTACCTGGAATCCTTCTGCCCAGACCGGCCAGATCACCGTTGCATACTGGATCAAATGGAATGGTACCAATGGCAACTGGCAGGGGATCGTGGCAAAGCGAGATGATTGGGACCCAGCATCTGCCCCGCCCATGATGTGGTACATGGAGGCAGCGCAGTCAGATGGGAGGATCTCGTTTGCCAGAAGGGACATGTACCCCCCTACCGCCCCTGCTGCACCAGTGGGCGTATGGACACACGTGGCTGCTGCATTCGACGGCACAACGGTCAGGATCTACATCAACGGCGTTGAGCAGGCCAGCGGTGCCTTCAGCTTCGGCGCAAAGACCGACGCGGCCATATTGATCGGCTGCGATAGCCTGACCGGCTACAATGGGTTCAATGGGGCCATAGACGAGGTCAGGATCTACGATACTGCCCTCAGCCCAGCAGAGATACAGCGGCTGATGAGCCCTATTGCATACAATAGCTGGGCGCCCAGCCCCAAGGATCGCGCCACTGATGTGCCAAGGGATACGCAACTGCTTTGGTCGCCAGGTCAATACGCGGCGGCTCACGATGTGTACCTTGGCCTGATAGCGGACGATGTCGCGGCTGCGACCAGGGACAATCCGTTGGGTGTACTGATTAGCCAAGGCCAACAGGCGACCGAATTTACAATCCCGTTCCTGCTCAATTATGGACAGACCTACTACTGGCGTGTAGATGAGGTCAACGCCCCGCCTGACAGCACTATACACAAGGGCGATGTGTGGTCATTTACTGTCGAGCCATATGCCTACAGGATCACACCTGTGGCTGCAACTGCTTCCAGCTCTCAGACCACCAGTACTGGTCCTGTGCAGACCATAAATGGCTCTGGTCTCGATCCTGTTACTGACGCACACGACATCAGCCTGGCCAACATGTGGCTCAGCCACAAGGATGGGCCGGTCCCACCATGGATCCAATATGAGTTGGACAAGATCTACGTGCTTGACGAGCTGTGGGTCTGGAACTCCAACCAGATGATAGAGGAGATGGTCGGGTATGGCGCAAAGGAGGTGACGATCGAGTACTCCACAGATGGACAGACCTGGACCGCCCTTCCTGGGGTCTTTGAGTTTGCCCAAGGCACCGGCCTGCCGGATTACACCGCAAACACAAAGATCAAGCTAGGTGAGATCAAGGCCAAGTTTGTAAAGCTGGTGATACATAGGGCATGGAGCGGTTCAGAAAAGCAGGCCAGCCTGGCTGAGGTGAGGTTCTATTATGTCCCGTTGCAGGCCAGGCAGCCGCAACCTGCCTCAGGTGCCTCCAATGTGGCGCTGGATGCAACACTCAACTGGAGGCCTGGACGCAAGGCCGCATCACATCAGGTTTACCTTGGCCCAGACCCGAACGCGGTTGAGGCCGAGGCGGTCGCACCTGTGACGGTGGCGGATCACAGACTTAGCCTCGCAGGAAAGGGGCTCGAATATGCCACTACTTACTATTGGAAGGTCAATGAGGTCAATGGGACCGATCTCTGGCCAGGTGATGTCTGGAGCTTCTCCACCGTTCAATATGCAACAGTAGATAACTTCGATTCCTACGACGACAAGTGCAATAAGATATTCTATACCTGGATAGATGGTCTTGGCCATTCAGGCTCAACGGACTGTGGCGTACCTCCATCAGGAGGGAATAGCACTGGTTCCACTGTTGGCAATGCCGCGCCACCTTGGGCAGAGAGGACCATCGTTTATGCAGGCACGCAATCCATGCCGTTTGGGTTTGACAATACCACGCCTCCTTTCTACTCCCAGGCTGAAAGGACTTGGACAACGCCTCAGGTCTGGTCCGGTGCTGGCCTTAACACCTTGACCCTGTACCTGCGAGGCGATGCCCCTGCATTCCTGCAGGTCAGTCCAGGGACCTTCGTGATGAATGGCACTGGGGTCGATATCTGGGATACATCCGACCAGTTCAGGTTTGCATACAAGACCCTCACAGGCGATGGTTCTATCGTGGCAAGGGTCGAGAGCCTCACCAACACCCATGTGTGGGCAAAGGCAGGGGTGATGATACGTCAGGCCCTCGATTCCTCATCACCTCATGCGATGGTGGTGGTGACACCCGCAAACGGTGTATCCTTCCAGCGTAGGCTCGAGATCGGCGGCGCCAGCTACAATACCGACATCGCAGGTCTGAGCGCCCCATATTGGGTCAAGCTAGTCAGGACTGGCAACAGGTTTACCGGCTTCTGCTCTCCTGATGGCCAGACTTGGACGGAGATCATACCTTCTACGCCCATAGACATACCGATGGGTCAGCCTGTATACATTGGTCTTGCGGTGACCAGCCATGCAACAGGCCTTGTGTGCAGTGCACGCTTTAGCAACGTCTCCACCACGGGCACCGTCACAGGCGATTGGCAGGTGGCGGAGATCGGAACTATCCAGGAACCTGGCAACAGTCCTGAGACGTTCTATGTCTCGGTCACCGACGCAACAGGCAAGACCGCGACGATCGCGCACCCAGATCCTGCCGTGATCGCGACCGGCACCTGGGAACAGTGGGATATACCACTGGCCGATCTGACGTCAAAGGGTATCAACCTCATGGCTGTCAAGGGCATGGCAATAGGGGTTGGGAACCCATCAAGCCCCAAGGCAGGTGGGCGAGGCAAGATCTACGTTGACGAGATC
>JARYLO010000174.1 GCA_029907605.1 Sedimentisphaerales bacterium | reverse complement strand
ATCGACAGCATATTGAGGTATTCGGAGATAGGCAGGGGGCCACGAAGTCTTGAGCTTGTAGACCTTACCAACTTGGTTTCTGAGGTCTTAGAACAGGTCAACCCACCTGACAACATAGAGGTCGCTGTCGAGACGCCCCTGCCGCAGGTCTATGCAGAGAGGATCAGGATGATACAGGTCTTCCGGAACCTGCTGAGCAATGCCATAAGGTTCATGGACAAGCCCAAGGGCATGATCCGAATAGGCTGCAAGGACGAAGGTCAGGTATGGACCTTCTATGTCAGTGACAACGGCCCTGGGATAGAGAAGAGGTATCACGAGAAGATATTCAAGATCTTCCAGACACTCACACCACGGGACGAGCTTGATAGCGCAGGCATAGGCCTGGCAGAGGTGAAGAAGATCATAGAGCTCTATGGTGGCAAGGTGTGGGTAGAATCTGAGGTTGGTAAGGGCAGCAAGTTCTTCTTTACGCTTCCCAAGCAGCAGGATGTGCAGGTTAGTGCCTATAGGAGGATGGAAGTGTGAATGTGGTCTAAAGGGAGGTGGCATGAGCACATTGAACAACCAGGCAATTCTACTTCGGGATTCGGTGATCTGTGACCAGGTATTGGATTCGATCATTGCAGGTGTACTGGTGATAGACCAGCAGACGGGCGGGATCGTGGCTGCAAACAGTACTGCAGCGAGATTGGCCGGCCTGGAACTGGACCAGGTCATCGGCATGTCCTATGCGGACCTGATTAGTGATACCCCTGCCCTTGAGACCATCCCGTCGTCACAGATGTACTATCAGGGACTTCTCTGTGGCAACAAGCCTATTATGGCAGGTCGCAGATGGCTACACGAAGGTGGCAGGGGGTATGTGGTCGAGAGCTTTGTGGACGTGTCGCCCCTAAAGGACGTACAAGACAGGCAGGCAGAGGTGGTCCGCAAGTTGGAGATGGCCAACAAGGAGCTGACCGACTTTGCGCACGTGGTCTCACATGATCTGAAGGCCCCGTTGCGAGGGATAAAGAGCCTGGCCACCTGGATCGCCGAGGACTGCGCGCCAAAACTTGACGACCAGGACAAGGCCAACATCAAGCTCCTGCTGGATCGGGTCACCAGGATGGAAGAGCTCATCGATGGCATACTACAGTACTCCAGGGCAGGCAGACCATCTGAACAGGAAGGTCCTGTGGACCTGTCTGAGTCGGTCCCTGCAGTGGTAGAGCTGCTGTCGCCCCCAAGTCATATAACCATATCCATAGCTCAGCCATTGCCAAAACTGAGGGCCGACAAGACCAGGATAAACCAGGTATTTCAGAACCTGATCAGCAATGCCATAAAGTTCATGGATAAACCCAAGGGTCTGATAAGGATCGGCTGCACAGACGATGGCGAATTCTGGAGGTTCTATGTCAGCGACAATGGTCCTGGGATAGAGAAGGTCCATTTTGACAAGATCTTCCAGTTGTTCCAGACCCTCCACTCAAAGGACCAATTCAACAGCACTGGCGTAGGCCTTGCGGTTGTGAAGAAGATCGTGAACTTCTACGGGGGCAATATCTGGGTAGAGTCGGAGGTGGGCAAGGGCACTACCTTCTACTTCACACTGCCCAAGATCAAGTAGATAAAGGGGAGGTCTTGAATGGCCGATTATTAGATCGTTGAAAAGGAAATGATAAGTGGGGGGAAGATGCGGCAATGCCGGAACATAGTGTTTATTGAGGACGACCAGTTGGAGGCCATGATGGTAAAGGAGGCGATAACAAAGGCGGATGTAGATGCCGCACTGGTACACCTGACCGATGGCTGCCGGGCCCTGGACTACCTGCAGGATAGGTCCAGGCAAAGGCCTTCGCTGATACTATTGGACCTTGACCTGCCTAAGATGGATGGCCTTGCCGTACTTGCGGCCATAAGGGCAGATCCTGAGCTTATGACCACACCGGTGGTGATCTTCAGGGCATCTGAGGATCCGGAGGTGATAGAGGAGGCCTTCAGATGTGGGGCTGCTGCTACTTCCTCAAGCCTATAGATTGGCAGCGACTGGTTGATGCAATCAAGGCCATTGCACGGTATTGGCAGATCAACTTCTTGCCAGGTGACAAGTGGGAGGTGACAGATGCAAGACAATGAACCCATCCTGCTGGTTGAGGACGATGAGGTTGATGCAATGACCGTCAGGCGTGTACTGCGGGAATTGAAGGTGAGCAATGCATTGGTGCATGTCACCAATGGAGAGGAGGCCTTAGGATACCTGCGGGATAGTACAAGGCCGCGGCCATGTCTGGTGTTGCTGGATATCAACATGCCCAGGATGAATGGCATAGAGCTGTTGAGGATCATGAAGGCAGATGAGGAGTTGAGGGCCCTACCGGTCGTTATCATGACCACATCCACCAACGATAGGGATATCATTGAGGCCTTCCATCTATCCGTGGCGGGGTATATGATCAAGCCTGTAGACTACAGGCAGTTCGTGGAGACGATCAGGACCATAGATACATACTGGCGTCTGAGCCGCAGGCCTGTTGCGACTGTGAAGGCCGCCAGTGCGACCTAGCCCCTCTCCCTACCCAAAACTTGAAGGCTTGCGATCTGGCATTTCGTGGACAATGGACTTGCAAACTTACGCACGACACCTATAATTTGCATAATCATGAGTGGCTATAGGGCCCATTTGACCTGCAAAGACGCGCGTATAGCCTACATAGGTCTGCCGCTCCTACTGCGCCCGTAGCGGCGCGGGAACCTGCCTTAAGCACATCCATATCAAGACCATAGCATTGATCGTCCAATGTGGCGATAATCATAGGCATTTGGGGAATACGACTATGCAGACAGAACGGATATACATATTCGATACGACCCTTCGTGATGGTGAGCAATCACCTGGTGCGGCCTTGTCAGTAGAGGACAAGCTGGAGATCGCCGTCCAACTGGCCAACCTGGGTGTGGACATCATAGAGGCAGGATTCCCTGTATCCTCGCCTGTGCAGTTCCAGGCCACCAGGTTGATAGCTGAGCGTGTGCAAGGGCCTGTGATAGCGGCCTTGGCAAGGGCATTGGAGCAGGACATCGCCACCGCGGCCGAGGCCCTTGCACCTGCCAGGCGAAAGAGGATCCACACCTTTATCGCCACCAGCCCCATCCACATGCACTACAAGCTCAAGAAGACACCGGACCAGGTCCTTGCCATGGCTGTGGAGGCGGTTAGGTGTGCAAGGTCCTTTACGGACGATGTGGAGTTCTCTCCTGAGGATGCCTGTCGCAGTGACCTATCATTCTTGATAGAGGTCCTCAGTGCGGTCATAGAGGCAGGGGCGACCACCCTCAACATACCTGATACGGTCGGATACAGCCTGCCTGCAGAATATGGCCAGTTGATTGCCACGCTGTGCCAGAAGGTCCCAGGCATAGATCGCTGTGTTATCAGCACCCATTGCCATAACGACTTAGGGCTTGCAGTCGCCAACTCCCTTTCTGGCATGGTACATGGGGCAAGGCAGATAGAGTGTGCAGTCAATGGCCTTGG
>JARYLO010000173.1 GCA_029907605.1 Sedimentisphaerales bacterium | reverse complement strand
AGCCATTCTCAGGTGGATCATCCGTAATGGCAATCAGATAAGGACCATCCTTGCTACCGAGCCTGATGCCCATCTGCTTGCCGCCAGGTGCGACAAATACCTGGTTCGGCTCCACTGGCTGACCATCCTGTGCCTCCATGACTGTAAGTTCGCATTGGCCATCGAGACTAGCTGCAAGGGATCTAGTGAATACAGGCGGCATGTGCTGGACCAACAGTATTGGTACCCCCAGTTCTCCAGGCAACCTTGGCAGTAGGTATTTCAGTGCACTTGGTCCACCGGTGGATACGCCTATCAGCACCATTGTGGAGGTTCGCTGGAACGGTGGGCGGGGCTTAACAACGGTAGCTGAGGGCATTGCCTGCCCTGGGGTGACCACCTGTGCCGTACGGTCAGTAGCCTGACGAAGCGCCCTGTGCCGGATGAAGGCCTCAATGGCCCGCGTCAGGTCCCGTTGTATGGCCTGCCTACTCTGTTCGAATGAGCTGGTCTGTGGCTTGGGTATAAAATCAAATGCCCCAAGCTCCAATGCCTCTATGGTCTGTCTACTGCCTGCTTGGGTCAGGCTGCTAAGCATGATTGCAGAGGTAGGCAGCCCCTTTTGCCTGATGAATTGCAGGACCTGAAGCCCATCAAGATGCGGCATTTCTACATCCAGGATTACCAGATCAGGCCGAAGGTTTTCGATCCTCCACGTCGCGATCCTGCCATCTGCAGCGGTCCCGACCACACAGACATCTGGGATCGAGGCCAGTATGTCCGCGACCACCTTTCGGTAAAGGATGGTATCGTCAACCACCAGGACCTTGATGGTGTCTGCAGCCATCTAGATACCTGCCTCCGTTGCTGTATCCTGACCTTTTGTATCCTCTATAATCGCCTCCGCCCTTAGGATGGAGACCAGGTGGGGTTGGGCCTGAAATATCCCTTCCATGAATCTGGCCTGCTCAGGACGCACATTTGCTGGCACAGGGCAGATCTGGTCTGACGGCATAGACATCACAGGCCCTATCTGATCGGCCACAAAGCCCGCGCATCGGCCGTCTGCGCTGATGATGACGATCCTGGAGTCATGGGAGAGCTTGGTTGGACAGAGCCCCAGTTTGGCAGCCAGGTCCATGATGGTAACTATACTACCTCTAAGGCTCAATATGCCAAGGACATGCGGATCTGCCTGTGGTACGGGCGTCCACTGCCGGACCTTATCGATCTCTTGGACCTTGCATATATCAACACCAAACAGACAACCCCCGATCCAGAATGTAACAAGTTCCGATATGTCATGACTAACCATTGTTGTACCCGTGCTGCCCATGATCGCACTCCTGCACAAAAACCAGACTGTCTTATCGGTCTGTGGGCCGGAAAAGGCCCCTTGTCAGGATCGGTCTGGAAGGTGGCAGACTTTAGGAACCAGTGGGCCTGGATGAAGGATCCCCACCTTCTGGGTCACCATGGAAGGAGATCGGGTCTTCGATGGGTTCGATGTGGGTGTGCACGGTGGCATCTGCGATTACCTGCTTTATATCGCTTTCGATCTGTTCGAGGATATGATGGCCGTCATGTACACTCCATGACCCTGGGACCAGCACGTGCAGGTCTATAAAACTAGATGCAGCCGACCTGCGTGTCCTGATCCGATGGAAATGCATACCCATCTGCCTGTAATGCTCCAGGACCGATTGAAGGGCCTGCTGCTTGTTGGCTGGCAATGCACTGTCCATCAGCCCGGCTATTGACTCCTGTATCGATCGCCAGCCGGTCCAGAGGATGTGTATCGCCATAGCAAGTGCCACTAGGCCATCTAGCCGAACCAATCCGGTCAGTGCAACCGCACCGACCCCCAATATGACGGCCACGGACGTCCAGATATCGGTCATCAGGTGCCTTCCATCAGCCTCAAGGGCTATGGAATCGTACCTCTTGCCTGCTGCTATAAGGATCCTTGCGGTAATAAGGTTTATTAACATCGCCAGGGCCGTAACTGACAGGCCGATGCCGGTGCGTTCTATAGGTCTGGGCCATATGATCCTCATGATGGCCGCACCTCCAACGCCCAGGGCCGTGGCCAGTATCAGGCCTCCTTCTACGGCACTGGCAAAATATTCGGCCTTTGTGTGCCCATAGAGGTGATCCTGGTCAGGTGGCCTTGCGGCGATGGTCAACATAGCAAAGGCCATAACAGCGCCTGCGATATTGACCAGGGACTCTGCTGCGTCTGAAAGCAGCCCCGTTGAGCCTGTCAGTAGGAAGGCCAGCGCCTTTAGCCCCATGGTTAACAGGGCAGTGGCTATCGATAGCCATGCATATCGTGTAAGGGCGATGCGGTCCACTATTGAAGTCTAAGGCCACAAGGCCACCCAGTCAATTCGTCTTGAGTGTGTGAATTCGCTTGCCTTGGCAGACAATGCTGCTTGGATTAGAGACCAGATATCATGGCTGGATACAGGACGGTATTCTTTGCAGGTGGTGGCACCGGCGGGCACGTATTCCCGGCGGTGGCGGTCTGCCAGCGGATTGTAGAGAGGGATGCTGGTATCGGTGTGCACATAATCTGCAGCAGGCGTCCTATAGACCGACAGATCCTGGAGCCGATCGGGATCCCATTTACGTGCCTACCGGCAGTGGGCCTTGGCAGGGGGCCTGGACAGTTAGCGAGATTTCTATGCACGTTCCGGTCCAGTTATAGGCAGGCCATCAGGCTCCTAACTGCCGGTCGCGCAGCAGCAGTAATAGGGGTTGGGGGGTTTGTGGCTGCCCCAGTCTGCATGGCAGCGCACAGGTTGCATCTGCCGATCTTCTTGATCAATGTGGACTACGCCCCAGGCAAGGCCAATAGGTTGATTGCTAGATGGGCCAATAAGATCTTCGTCCAGTTCGAACAGACCAAGTCGGCCTTTCAGGATGCGGCAGATCGTGTTCTTGTGACTGGCTGTCCACTGCGGGCCGAGTTCGATAGACCAGATCCAGCTAGGGCCAGGCAGGAGCTGGGCTTGGATCCTGCGCTAAAGGTCCTGCTGGTCACCGGGGCATCAAGTGGGGCAATGAACATAAACGAGGCAGTGATCCGCTTGCTGCCGAAACTGGATGTCTTCAATGATAGATGGCATATCGTGCACCTTACAGGCATGGCCCACCTTGAGCAGGTCTGCAGTGGCTACCACGGGGCCAGGATCAGGCATGCGGTCGTCCCATTCTACCGCTGCATGGCCGATCTGTATGCAGCAAGCGATCTGGCCATTGGCAGGAGTGGGGCGGTCAGTGTAGCAGAATATGCGGTCTCTAGGCTTCCCAGTATATGCATGCCTTATCCGTATCACAGGGATAGGCATCAGTATCTAAACGCAAAGGTCCTGGCAGATGCGGGCGCTGCAGTAATTGTTGATGACCTGGCAGATGCAGACCGCCGCGCAGAGGGGCTATGGGGCAGATTGGCAGGATTGCTTGAGGATGGATCGCTTCGCGATCAGATGGCTGCTGCGTGTGGAAGGATCGCGAAACCTGGTGCAGCAAGGCAGATAGCGGATGCCATCCTAGATCATATCCAG
>JARYLO010000172.1 GCA_029907605.1 Sedimentisphaerales bacterium | reverse complement strand
ACCTACCGGATCGGTGATGGCCGCGGCGGCGCCAATACCGGCCAGCAGCGATTCCCACCGCTCAATAGCTGGCCAGACAACGTCAACCTCGACAAGGCCAGGCGACTTCTGTGGCCTATAAAACAGAAGTATGGCCGCAAGATCTCCTGGGCAGACCTGATGATCCTTGCAGGCAATGTGGCACTGGAATCTATGGGCTTCAAGACCATCGGTTTTGCCGGTGGGCGCCAGGACTGGTTCGAGCCAGACGAGAGCGTCTATTGGGGCCCAGAAGGCCAGTGGCTCGAGGACAAACGCCACACACAAGGCGGCCAGCTTGAGAATCCACTTGCTGCTGTACAGATGGGCCTTATCTACGTCAATCCGGAAGGCCCTGGTGGCAACCCGGACCCAGTGGCTGCTGCCAAGGACATCCGCGAGACATTCCGCCGGATGGGGATGAACGACGAGGAGACCGTGGCCCTGATCGCTGGGGGCCATAGCTTCGGCAAGTGCCACGGCGCAGGGCCAGCCTCTCATCTTGGGCCGCCACCAGAAGAGGCCCCTATCGAGCAACAAGGCCTAGGTTGGAAGAACAGCTTCCGCACAGGCAAGGGCCCTGATACGATCACCAGCGGACTTGAGGTCACCTGGACGGCAACACCTACAAAATGGAGCAACAACTTCCTGTATAATCTCTTCAACTATGAATGGGAGCTGACGCAGAGCCCTGCAGGTGCGAAACAGTGGGTGGCCAAGGACGCGACGACCAGCGTGCCAGATGCACACGATCCTACTAAGAAACATCGGCCGACCATGTTGACAACGGACCTGGCCCTGCGATTTGACCCGGTCTATGAAAAGATCGCTAGGCGGTTCCTTGAGAACCCAAATGAGCTGGCAGATGCCTTCGCCCGTGCCTGGTTTAAGCTGACACATCGGGACATGGGGCCCCGCAGCCGCTATCTTGGGCCCGATGTACCCAAAGAGGATTTCATCTGGCAGGACCCAATCCCACCAGTGGATCATCCACTTATCGAAGATGAGGATATCGCCCTGCTGAAGGCCGAGGTCCTGGCATCAGGCCTGTCAGTATCTGAATTGATCTACACTGCCTGGTCCGCGGCCTCTACCTTCCGCGGCTCTGATAAGCGCGGCGGAGCAAATGGGGCCAGGATCCGCCTTGCGCCCCAGAAGGATTGGCAGGTCAACATGCCAGACCAACTGGCGAAGGTCCTGGGTGCGCTCGAGCAGATCCAGCAGGACTTCAATGCCAATGCCTCTGCCGGCAAGAAGGTCTCGTTGGCAGACCTGATCGTCCTAGGTGGATGCGCTGCCGTGGAGAAGGCCGCAAGGGATGCCGGCTTCGATGTGACGGTACCTTTTGCCCCTGGCCGGATGG
The DNA here is from genome assembly GCA_029907605.1 of Sedimentisphaerales bacterium. Taxonomy (GTDB): domain Bacteria; phylum Planctomycetota; class Phycisphaerae; order Sedimentisphaerales; family Anaerobacaceae; genus DTPU01. Next base: position 2,249 of record JARYLO010000172.1, on the reverse strand, counting down.
ACGCCAGCCAAGACCAGACCGATGTCGAGTCCTTTGCAGTGCTAGAGCCGATCCATGATGGCTTTAGGAATTATCTAAAAGGCCGCTACAGTGTGCCGGCAGAGGTGTTGCTGGTTGAAAAGGCACAACTGCTGACACTCACTGCACCTGAGATGACCGTGCTTGTAGGTGGCATGCGCGTCCTGGATGCAAACTATGGCCATGCACCCTATGGGGTTTTTACGCACAGGCCACAGATATTGACCAACGACTTCTTTATTCATCTGCTGGACATGGGCATTGAATGGCGCCCTGTGGATGCAGATCAGGGTCTGTTTGAGGGCCGGGACCGTAAGACCGGGCAGGTCAGGTGGACCGCCACCCGCGTGGACCTGATCTTTGGCCACAACTCGCAACTGCGGGCCATAGCAGAGGTGTATGCCTGCTCTGATGGACAGGAGAGGTTCGTACATGACTTCATTGCGGCATGGGACAAGCTCATGAACCTAGACCGGTTCGATCTTCAATGGAGGTAGGCTGGACTCCAACACAATAAGGCTTGATGAGGTTGGCAAGCCAGGCCCCTTGGTGATCACATCGCTTCTCAATCTGCCGCTCGGGGCCGTTGACACGGTAGGAGGCTATCCATATAGTGTTCAGTCTTGATCCTCCTGCGGGGTTGTACCCTTTCGCAGTTGTCAAAGGATCGTGTCTTTTTAACAGGAGGCCCATGATTATGGCAAAGACAATGACAGCAAAGGCCAAGAGGCCTGCAGGCAAGATCGGCAAGATGGTGTATTTCTTTGGCGGTGGCACAGCAGAGGGTACTGCCCAGATGCGCGAGCTACTCGGAGGAAAGGGCGCAAACCTGGCCGAGATGGCCAGGATAGGCGTACCTGTGCCACCAGGTTTTACGATCACCACTGAGGTCTGCACGTACTTCTATAAGCACAATGGTGCATATCCACCCGGGCTCAAGGAGCAGGTCGAGAAGGCCCTTGCAAGGGTGGAGAAGATCATGGGCAAGGGATTTGGTTGCCCGGAGAATCCCCTCTTGGTTTCGGTCAGGTCTGGTGCCAGGAGGTCCATGCCTGGCATGATGGAGACCGTCCTGAACATAGGCCTTACCACAAAGACCATCCCAGGGATGATCAAGGCTAGTGGAAATGAACGCTTCGTGTACGATGCCTACAGGCGGCTGATCATGATGTATGCTGACGTGGTGATGGAGAAGGCAGAGGGGATAGAGCCTGCGGAGGATCAGGGTATCAGGCGTCAGCTCGAACGGATCATGGACCAGCTAAAGCAGTCCAAGGGCTACAAGCACGACACCGACATGACCGCCGAAGACCTGAAGGGCCTGTGCGAGGCATTCAAGGCCAAGGTTAAGGAGGTCTTGGGCAAGGAGTTCCCTGACGACCCCGAGGCCCAGTTATGGGGTGGAATCCGCGCGGTCTTTGCATCATGGAATGGCAAGCGGGCGGTTGCATACAGGAGGATAGAGGGCATCCCTGACGATTGGGGCACTGCCGTGAATGTCCAGGCCATGGTCTTCGGCAATATGGGCAGGGATTCTGCCACAGGCGTGGCTTTTACCCGCAATCCTGCAACCGGTGAGAACAAGTTCTATGGTGAATGGCTGCCAAATGCACAGGGTGAGGATGTGGTGGCTGGCATCCGCACGCCAAATCCCCTCAACGAGGCCACAAAGAGCGAACACAACAAGGACCTGGAGTCGCTAGAGAAGGCCATGCCGAAGGTCTATAAGGAGCTGGAGGCAATCCGCAAGAAGCTCGAGAAGCACTATAAGGACATGCAGGACATCGAGTTCACCATAGAGAAGGGCAGGCTCTGGATGCTACAGTGCCGTGTCGGAAAGCGGAATGGCCCTGCTGCAGTACGCATGGCTGTGGACATGCTCAAGGAGAGGCTGATCGACAAACAAGAGGCGGTCATGCGGGTCACACCTGGCCAGTTGGATGAGTTGCTCCACCCGATCGTGGACCCAAAGGCAGAGTTGACAAGCAAGGTCATAGCCAAAGGCCTGCCTGCTGGGCCTGGTGGCGCAACCGGCCAGATCGTATTCACCGCTGCTGATGCAGTGGAATGGACCAGGCAAGGCAAGAAGGTCATCCTTGTCCGCGAGGAGACCAACCCAGAGGACGTTGAGGGCATGAGGGCTGCCCAGGGCATACTGACCGCCAGGGGCGGCATGACCAGCCACGCCGCATTGGTGGCTAGGGGCTGGGGCAAGTGCTGCATCGTGGGCT
>JARYLO010000171.1 GCA_029907605.1 Sedimentisphaerales bacterium | reverse complement strand
GCACACATATCTGCCTTCGGATGGACACAGCGCTACTGCCCTGCGATACAACTCCAGGGTCTGGGTTGGCCGATCTTGCCGCAGTATCTCAGCAAGATTATATAGGGCTATTGCATTGTTGGGGTCCAGCTCTAGTACTGCCTGGAATTGCCTAGCCGCCTGGTCGAGTCGACCTTGCTGGCCGAGAAGCAAGGCCAGGTTTAGGTTAGCAGGGATGCTGTTTGGATCGATAGAGATGGCCCTCCTTAGCATCGATTCAGACTCTGCTGGCCTGCCGAGCTGGTCGAAACACAGTGCCGCATTCACGATCGCAGGCAGATAGTCTGGCCTCAATTGGATTGCGTATATAAAGTGCCTCAGTGCTCGCTGGTAATCGCCATTGTCCATAAGGACATTTGCCAGGTTGTACTGCGACTGGGGCCTATGGGGTTGTGCTGCGAGGCATCTAGTGTATTCATCTATGGATCTTTCGACAGTACGCCGAAAGCCGGGCGGTATCTGCTCAACTGGCACACGGCATAGGGCCTCAGCTGCCCTGAAACGTACCAACCTGACCGAATCAGCTGTGGCCTTGGCAAGGCCTGATATGACCGCAGGTGAAAGGCTCGTAGATAAGACCCTTGCAGCGCTACTGCGGACAAGGGCAGAAGGATCGAACCTGAGCCTTTCCAATAGCACGTCGATCTTGCGACCATCAGGGCAATCGGCAAGCAGTCTTATCAAGGAGCTGGCAAAGACCTCATCCCTATCCGGTTTCTGGATGTAGTCGAGCATGTACTCCAATCGCTGCCAATCCCGCCTCCTTGCATCCCAGATCAAACTGGCAACATGAATAGTCTTAGCTTGATAGTCCTGCTTGTGCCATGACCTTACCTGTTCATTCGCCCAATTGGGGTCTTTGTCCGCATGACAGATGTTGCAGGCATTGGGGCTGCCGAACGCCATTGTGGCTGCAGGCATGGGCGGCCGCATGGAGTGATCGCTACGCCTGATCCTCGCAAACTCGGTAGTAGGCATGTGGCAGGAGGTACAGGTTGGTCCGCCCGGCCAATCGTGGTGCGTGTGCGAACTGCCTTGCTTGAGCTTTTCATTGTGGCAAGGCATGCATGCCATGTGGGCCTCTTGTGGATCGGCAAACCTGTACCTGCCGCTCGGCGTATGGCAGTGGAGGCAATCCAACTGACCTGACCTTGCACATGGGCTCATCAGCCACTGAGTGTATGTGAAGTTCTCGCCCAGGTCCCTGCCATCTGGCAAGAAGTCAGGGTCCTCCAGTGTGGCAATGTCGTAATGGTCGAACAGTTCGTCACCCAGGCACGGCTGGCCAGTGATGGGGCTGATCTTTGCATGACAATAGCCGCAAGCGCTGTTGACCTGTATGGCCGAGTAGCCACGGCTTCGGCTGACCACGGTTATCTGCAGGTCCTTGGGCCTTCGGCCCTTCGATGTACGGCATGCCTCGATGTGCCCAGTGCCGGGTCCGTGGCAGGCCTGGCAGGTGATCCCAGGTTCGGCCCATGTGGTGGAGAATGTATCGGCTTGCGGATCATAGTTTGGCCGGATCTGGCTAACGTGACAACAGTAGCAGGAGTTGTTGAATGTAAGGGCAGGGTCCTTCCAGTCCAATGGCGCATCATCCAGGCCTGGGGCATGTCTGACCATGCTTTCAGTCGTGGCATACCACTGTCTGCGGCGTACATCGTATGCGATAGGCAGGACCTGTAGTCTGCCCCTGTCCAGCTCGGTCAGGAGGTAACAGATGTCCTTGCCACCAACGATGTACTTGATTGGATAGACCCTCATGCCTTGCGGCCCATGCTCAATCACCATGCCTTTGTTTGGGTTATTTGGATCGACTATTGCCATATATTTGGCGTTTCCTAGGGCTATGGGCAACCCATCCTCGGATAAGAGCATGCCCGCCAGCTCCCCACTGAATGGCCGTACAGTAAGGCCATGCCAGGAGGTAGACCAAAGCTGATAGAACTGCTGATGGCAGGAAGTGCAACTGGCGGATGTGTCCACCCTGGTCTCTTGCGTAATCCTGGGCCTTAGCGCGGCTATCCAGATAAGCAATAGGCCGCAGGCAGCAAGGGCCAGGCCTATGATCAGCGCGGTCTTGGCCGGTCTTGTCATCAACAAAGACCTATCCCTACTGCACCTCCAGTGTCAGGCCTTCTGAGTGGCTATTGAACTCTGGTGCATATATGGACTGGATCGTGGCAATGCCCGCCTGGTACCTGCCCCTGTGCTGGACCCTGACAGTGTACTCGAATACATAGCTACCCTTTGGCAGGTTCTCGAAGAAGAGGTGCGTGGCTGCATCCTGCGTGGTCTGGTAGTACCAGAGCCCATCCTGGAACCTATGGCCGCTCAGTACGTTCACAGGTTCGCAACCTGCAGGCCTCTGATCCTTTAGGTGCACATATTCCATATCCCTGTCCACCCGTACCTCTATCCTTACGACCAGTTCATCACCAACCGCCAGTGGGCCAGTAACAGGATAGAGGACCTGGCCCTTCTCAGTGGCCTTCTTGACATACAGGGCCTTAGAGATACGCAGGGGTGTGCCCTGGTATGGAGCAACCTTGGACATGTCCTCCAGATACTGCCAGTGCACAGATGCCCAACTGACCCCATCGTCGGCCTTCCTGACCGTGATATGGCCCATCTCTGGTCTTATGTCGGTTGCAGCAAACCGCCTCTCATAGAAGCCTGTACCTGCCTCTACCTGATCGGGGCTTATCCATTGATCTGCCAATGCAACCTCCAGCAGTGAGGTGGAACTGAGCCAGTCTTGGCCCCGCAACAGCAAGGCATAGATCGCGTCTGCGCTTGCACTAGTGGTACCCCAGTCCTGGGTCTGCTTCTCCTTCAGTAGCCAGACCCTGCAGTCCTCCACCGCCTGCCAATCGTTTGAGATCTCGTCGAATGCCTCTATCATCATGGCCTGGGTCTCTATGGGTGTCCTGTACCAGTACCAGCTCCTCTCTGTATCTCGCCAGAACATGCCAAGCTCCTCATCAGTGACACTGAATTCCTTGATAGATGCCATGATCTTTTGCGGTGTATCAAGGTCTCCAAATCGCCTCAACCCTAATGCAATGTGTGCCTGCGACTGCCGCCACAGACTTACCCAGTAACGCCTTGCCTGATCGAGCCAATAGCCGATCGCAGGTTTGTAGGCATCTGCGATCGGTCTATCTGCAAGGAAGAAGCTACGACCATAGAGATAGAGTGCGATAATAGGGGTCAGGTGGTTGTCGCTGGGGTTACCCTGATCCAGTATGTACCGATACCACCTATCCACCCATGCATCCAGCCCGTCGATGGCCTTCAGGGCAATCGTCATATCCAGATCGTGGACACCCAGGTGCCTGAGCCTGCCAAGGCCTGTTGTGATCACCAATGTGATGTATTCGCTGCGAAGACCACCCTCGATCCATGGCCATAGGCCATCTGGGTACTGGGTCTGGCCCAGCTTGAACATGCACCTGCCGATCTCTTGATCGAGCCTGTTCTTATCAAAAAGTATGCCCACATTCCTCCTGGCCTGTGATTCCGACTGGGCCTGCCCTACCCAGGGTGTCTCTTGCAAGAGAAGGCCCTTTAGGTCCTCATCCTTCTCAAGCGGGCTTTCTAACGCATCGGTGCCCTTCCACAATTCGAATACTTGCCTGATCCTCGG
>JARYLO010000170.1 GCA_029907605.1 Sedimentisphaerales bacterium | reverse complement strand
ACTTGAGTTGATCTTCATAATTGCTCCTTTCAAACAAGGACCTTCAGGCCGGCTACACACCGGCCACCTGCCTAATAGTCTGACCTCTATATATTGTTACTACACTTAGATATCTATACCACATATATTGCATCAATAAAACCACCACTTAGATTAAGTCAACGGTTTTTGAAAGGGTGGTCATGATTTATTCTGCGAAGGCAGTGCTTATCAGGGGTTCCCCACCCCCAGCAGGGCCTTGCTAAGGGCCCTGACTGCCTTGATTTGGTCGGCCTGTTTGACCCCGAACATTATGCTGATCTCAGAAGCACCCTGATTGATCATCTCGATATTGACCCCACTGGCTGCCAAGGCACCGCAGGCCCTTGCAGCCAGGCCCACTGCGTAACGCATGCCTTCTCCTACCACCATGATCAATGCAAGATCATGCTCGACAGACAATTCGTCTGGTTCCAGTTCCTTCTTGATCCTCTGTAATACCTGCTGCTCAACAGATCCCTTGAGACCTCCTGTCTTCAGGATCACGGACATATTGTCTATACCTGACGGCACATGCTCGAAGGAGAGCCTGTTGTCCTCCAGTATCTGTAACAGCCGCCTGCCAAAACCGATCTGGCGGTTCATCATGTACTTGCCTATATATATCGTGCTAAACCCACCTGCACTTGCGATACCAGTGACCTCACCATGCCTGTAATCCCGACGCGGTACTATCATGGTACCAGGGCTGGTCGGGTTGTTGGTGTTCTTTAAACAGATGGGGACCGCTGCCTTTACGGCAGGTACTACTGCCTCATCGTGGAACACACCAAAGCCTGTGTACGATAGCTCCCGCATCTCCCTATAGGTCAAGACCCTGATAGGGGGGGCGTCTGGCACGATCCTTGGATCAACCGCATATACGCAGTCTACGTCAGTGAAGTTCTCATAAAGGTCCGCCTTCACTGCTGCGGCCAGGATAGAGCCGGTTATATCCGATCCACCTCTAGGGAAGGTGGCAAGCCTTCCATCCCTGGTGTAACCAAAGAAACCCGGGAACACGATGACCTGCCCTATCTGTCGCAAGGCTGCAAGGTTCTGGTATGATTCTGGCAGGACCTGTGCATTGCCGAAGTCGTTGCTCAGCAAAAGCCCCGCATCCCTTGGATTGACGTACCTGGCTGCAATGCCCTTTGTCTTGAGCACCTCTGCGACCAGCCTGGCACAATAGTCCTCGCCTGCCGCCTTTATCATGTCCAGGAAGACCATCTTGTCCTGCTTGTTGCCTGCCAGACGGGACCTCAGGTCCTGTTCTATCTGGTTGGTCAGTGTGCCATCCAGCCCGAATGCCCTCTGGATCTGGCCGAACCTCTCCACAACCGCTCTCAATTCATCCTCAAAGGGCCTGGCCTCCATGGCCGCCTTGGCCAGGGCTATGAGCATGTCCGTCACCTTGGTGTCTGAAGGGTTCCTCTTTCCTGGGGCCGATACCACTACTATCCGTCTTTCAGGGTCAGATTGGATGATCTGAACCACCTTTGAGATCTGGCTGGCATCTGCAACGGACGTACCGCCAAACTTGCAAACCTTCATCTTCAACCCCTCAAGAAATAATCCATCAGTTGATGTCCTGATTCTATAACCAGTCCCGCCTTGCTGGCCACAGATTCGCTGAACGGCCCCTTGACCAGCCCGTCGATTCCTTCACCTGCCATGGCAAATGGTACAGGATCTTCGCTGTGAGCACGTGTCCTGATGGGGGTTGGATGATCTGGCAGGACCATGATACGCCAGGCTGGATATGCAGTAAGTGCATCCAGGACAGGACCTACGATCAGTTGGTCAATCCTCTCCAATGCAGCCTTCTTGAGATCTGCGTCTCCCTGGTGTGAGGCCTCGTCAGGGGCCTCTATATGCACCAAAACAAGGTCATAGGTGCCCAGGGCCTCTATGGCCGCTTGCCCCTTTCCTGCGTAGTTGGTCTCAAAGAAACCAGTCGCCCCTTCAACCTCGATCAGTTCAAAGCCGACAAGCCTAGCAAGCCCTCTAACCAGATCCACTGCAGTTATCGCTGCACCCTTTATCCCAAACCTCTTTTCAAAACGCTCCAGAACAGTATGTCTGCCCTGGCCCCACAGCCATATGGCATTGGCCGGGTTTTCGCCCAGGTCTGTCCTGACCTGGTTGACCTGATGGTCTGCTAGGAGCTGGGCGGACCTTGCCATAAGGTCCCTCAACAGCTCTGCACCCTTGCCCCTAGGCAGGATATCTTCGACAGGTTTGCCAAGATAGTCGTGTGGCGGGTAGGTCTGGACCTCAAAGTCTGTATCCCTAAAGATCACAAGATGCCTATAACTGACTCCAACATAGAACTCTATGCCAGGCCTGCCTACAATTGAGGCGATATCCTTTATCAAGCTGGCTGCCTCTTGTGTGGTAATGTGGCCAGCACTGTGGTCTGCCATCAGGCCATCTGCTATGGTAACGAGGTTACACCTGAAGGCCCAATCCCTTGGTCCCAGCCTGATCTTCTTGGCAGCTGCCTCAATCGGTGCCCGGCCAGTATAGTATCTGGCCGGGTCATATCCCAACAGGCTCATCATGGCCACATCGCTGCCTGGTTCCATCCCTTCAGGCACATTATGTACCAGGCCCTGCCTGCCCATCATGGCGATCTTGTCCATGTTAGGCGTGGATGCGGCCTCAATGACGGTCTTTCCGCCAAATTGGGCCAACTGCTCATCTGCTGCCCCATCAGGGACGATGATCACATGTTTCCGCATCTGCTTGGGTCCTACGCCTCGCTGTCCTCTGGTATGTCCACGATCCTGATGCATACTGGCCTGCCACTGATCACATCTAGCCTGGCCATCTGGTCCAATGCAGCGGCCATCTGGCGTTCACTGGTTTGATGTGTGACGATCACAACAGGCACCGTATTGTCAGGGCCAGTCCCTTCATGTTGGAGGGCACCTGAGATGCTGATCTGATGGCTTGCAAGGACCTGACCGAGAGCTGCAAACACGCCTGGTTGGTCCTTTGCCATGATGCGGATGTAGAAACGCGTCCGGTGCTGATCAATAGGCCTTATCATGGCCTTGACCTGTTCTCGAGGCCTTATAAGCAGGTGTCGGAAGGTCCTGGCAGAGTTACCTGTGGCCACCTCCAATATGTCGGCCACCACCGCGCTTGCTGTTGGCATCATACCTGCCCCGCGGCCGTAGAATATCACCTGGCCAGTTGCATGGCCAAAGATGCTTATGGCATTGAATGGGCCACTGACCCTAGCCAAGGGACTATCCTTTGGAATGAATGACGGGTGGACCTTGAGGCTGATAAGGCCATCCTGGTCCCTTTGGCCTATTGCCAGCAGTTTTAGCACATATCCCATCTCCGCCCCATATGAGATATCTGCATGGCATATCCCCTCTATCCCCTCTACGTACACGTCCTCCAGCCTTATGTCGCATGCAAATGCCAGGGATGCCAGTATGGTCAGCTTGTGCGCGGAATCCTGACCACTGATATCCAATGTTGGATCTGCCTCCGCATAGCCCTTTGCCTTTGCCTGGGCCAGTGCCTGACAGAAGTCCAGTCCATGAGAGGACATGTTAGAGAGTATGTAGTTGCATGTTCCATTGGCGATACCATAAAGCCCGCGGATCTCGTTTGCCACAAGGCCAGTGCGCAGGGCAGATATGATTGGTATGCCGCCTGCACAGCTTGCCTCGAATGCGATGCACCTGCCCAGTGAGCGTGCCAGGCCGAACAGCTCATGCC
>JARYLO010000016.1 GCA_029907605.1 Sedimentisphaerales bacterium | reverse complement strand
GATCATCCTAGGGGCGATGATGACGTTCGTGGCAATAAAAGGCTATGGTTTTGTGGCCAGGGTAGGCCACCTTGCATCGCCATGGATGTTCTTGGTATTCCTGGCCTGTGGTATTGTAACCTTGGGCAAGCTCAAGAGCATAAACCTAGTCGAGTTACTCACGCCTGCACCAGGGACTAACAGCAAGATAGGTTTTTGGGGCGTGGTCTTCTTTTCATGGTTCTGTAATGCAGCGATGCATATAGGTATGTCTGATCTGTCTGTATTGAGGTTTGCCAGGAAGCCCTCCTACGGCTGGGCATCCGCTGCAGGGATGTTCTTGGGGCATTACATTGCGTGGATATGCGCAGCACTATTGCTTGTGTATTGGGTCCGCAATCATGGTGTTGACCCTGTAAAGGGTATGCCCCCTGGTCCGATGGTGTATGATGCAGTCGGCTGGGCCGGACTTGTCTGTGTAATGGTGGCAGGATGGACTACTGCCAACCCAACCCTGTACAGGGCAGGCCTTGCATTCCAGGGGCTATACCCAAAGATGTCCAGGGCGGTCGCAACGTTTATCGCGGGGTCTGTGTGTACATTGGCAGGCATGTTTCCTGCGGTGGCGATGAAGCTGTTGGACTTTGTCGGTCTGTACGGCACAACATTGGCACCGGTAGGGGCGGTGATCCTGGTAGAGGTATATCTGGCCAAGAGGTTCGGTTTGGTCACCAACTGGGCAGAGCGAACAGGTAGTTCGTTTAATGTGGCGGTACTGATAGCATGGCTCTTGCCATTGGTCCTGTTCTATGCCGCTTATATCTGGTTGGGGATCTTCCCTTCTTACATGACCCTGCCTGTCTACATATTGACTGGACTGCTTTACCTTATGTTTGCCAAGCTGATCAATCGTGTTCCTTCTGAGGTGCTAAGGCCATGAGGACATTCGCAATGCTTATCGGCATATGCGCACTGGGTCTGACGATAATCCCGCCGGTGCTATTTGCCGTAAACTGGCTCAAAGACCCGGTCATGAAACAGCTATGCATAGATGGCTGCATCCTTTGGTTCATCTCGGCCCCAGCCTTCATGAAAGGTGGTGCCAAGTGACCTTGTTGGCAGCCTAGTCGAGATTCATCGTTAGCAAGAACTCGGCATTCGTCCTGGTCTTGGCCAGTCTGCTCTTGAGCAGTTCCACCGCCTCCACTGGGTTGAGCTCGCTGAGTACCTTCCTGAGCCTGTAGGTCAACTGGAGCTCTCGCGGATCCAGTAGGAGCTCCTCCTTTCTGGTGCCACTGCGGCTGATATCTATGGCAGGCCACACCCGTTTATCCACAAGCCTTCTATCTAGGTGCAGCTCCATATTGCCTGTGGCCTTAAACTCCTCGAATATCACCTCATCCATCTTTGAACCGGTGTCGATAAGGCAGGTGGCAAAGATGGTCAATGAACCACCGTTCTCTACATTTCGTGCAGCACCGAAGAACTTCTTGGGCATTTGCAACGCCCCTGCATCCACGCCGCCTGTCAGGATCCGGCCAGAGTGAGGGGTCTCATTGTTGTATGCACGGGCAAGGCGGGTAAGGCTGTCCAGCAAGATCACCACGTCGTGGCCGTACTCCACCATCCTTTTTGCCTTCTCTATCACGATCTCGGCCACCTGGCAATGTCTGGATGCAGGCTCGTCGAACGTAGAACTAATGACCTCTACGTCGTCGGCAGTACCCCTTTCCATCTCCGTCACCTCTTCAGGCCTCTCATCTATCAGCAAGACGATGAGCTTGACCTCAGGGTGATTCCTGCTTATGGCGTTGGCCATCTTCTGCAGTAAGGTGGTCTTGCCTGTCCTGGGTGGTGCGACGATCAATCCCCTCTGCCCCTTGCCAACAGGGGTGATCAGGTCGATGATCCTCATGTTAAGTTCTTCAGGGGTGGTCTCGAGGATAAGCCTTTGGTTAGGATGCAAGGGTGTCAGATCGCTGAATACGACCTTGTCTGCCAATAGCTCAGGATCTTCATAGTTGATCGCCTCTACCCGAAGTAGCGCAAAGTACTTCTCTCCATCCTTTGGTGGCCGGATCTGCCCTGAGACGATATTGCCGGTTCGCAGCCCGAATCTCCTGATCTGCGAAGGTGAGACATAGATATCGTCAGGGCTGGCAAGGTAGTTGTAGTCCGGATTCCGCAGGAACCCATATCCATCTGGCAGTACCTCCAGGACCCCCTCACCATACATAAGGCCATTGGCCTTGATCCTCTGCTTGATGATCATGAATATGAGGTCTTGCTTGGTCAGGCCGCTGTACTCGGTCAGACCTTCATTCTTGGCTATCTCATGCAACTCGGCCACAGAGAGCTTTTGCAGGTCCCGTAAATAGAGGTTGCCCTTCTTGATCCTTTCATATTTGGCATGCGTAGACTCCGCCTCCTGGGTCTTTTGCCCAGTCTGGGCATTATCCTGGACCTGCTGGGTAGTGGGAGCATTGCCTTCTGCGCACACAGATGCCTCCAAGTCCAGACCGCCAGCCTGAGCATCTTCTGGCCCAGGTTGCGCACTAGGTGTCTGGCCAGCGGCAGACTGCTGTTCAGTAGTCACAGGCAGTTCCTGCCCTTCGTCTAGCAGCAGTTGCTCCTGGCTAACCTGGTCTCTTTTCTTGCCTTTTCTTTGTGCGATTTTTTGACCTTTTGAGGTCTTTCCAGCCATATCCTTCCTTCTCCTAGAATAAATAATACCTTTGGAACCATCGACCTGGCTTAGACAAGCCCGCTACCAATCAGCAACCTGAGGGTCAGCAAGTCCTAGGGACTTTTCTACACCGCAACCCTGCCTTGGCAGATGATACCAAGGCCCAGGCTATTCTTGCGACTGCAAATCGCGATGATGTTTCAAGACATCTGCGAAGATCGTAGCGACTTGTCTAGCCAATGTCGAGAAGTCCGAATTGTTATCAATAATATTATCGGCAGCCGCAGCCTTGCTGTCCAGAGGAATCTGGAACTTTTCTCTGGCAGCGATCTGATCCGGGCCAAGCAGCCTGTTCCTTTCGGCCCGCCTGACCGGATCGCAGGCCACGAACACTAGCCTGTCGCACCTGTCCTTCCAGCCCACCTCCAATAATAACGGGATGTCCAAGACGATTGCCGGTACGTCGGTGTAATCCTGGAAGAACTCCATCAACGCCTCCACCTCTTTTAATACTGTCGGGTGGACCATACGGTTCAATTCGGCCAACTTGGCTGGATCTGAGAACACGATCTGGGCTAGTCGCTGCCGGTTGATCTGGCCGTCCTGACCTTCCACCTCCTGACCAAATGCCTCAATAACCCTTTGCCGCACATCTGGCCTATTGAGGACTTGATGGGCAATCCGGTCTGCATGTATGACGGCACACCCTAGCCTGCCGAACTCCACGGCCACAGTACTCTTACCAGACCCAATGCCGCCTATAATCCCGATGACCGGCTTCTTGGTCTGCCCGCCTTTACTATTGGTCATTTTACTACCCCCGCCAGGACTGTCAACCCTATGCCAGTCAAACTTGCCCTAGGTAATCTTGGTCCTGAGGTCACGTATAAGGGCGGACATCACGTGGGGCGGTATGGCCGCCAACCGCTTGTCCGGTATCTGGCTTAGGGCTATGCGATCAAGGACCGCTATGGCCTGTCTGCCGTGAGCAACGATGATATCGGAACTAAGTTGGGCCTTTTCTAGATCCCCATCTGCCATCATCCGTAGATACCCTATGATCTCCTCCTGCAATTCTGTGTCTGACATCCTTGGCAAGGGCATAACCAGCGAGTCATCTGGCTGCGTGGGTGTCTGGTCATCAGGGATGGGGACGGTCTTCTCCTGCAATATCTGGCTGGTCAAGGCGAATGTCTCGGCCAGCATCTGTCTCCTCTTCTGTTCATCTGCTTCATCTAGTGGGGCCAGCCTCAGATCGTCCACATCCTCGTCTAGGCTGGGTACATAGACCTTCCCGTTACAGGCAGGACACCTGCCCCATCTACCCCCGCTGCCATCGGGGGCCTCTATCTTCTTGCCGCAGTGCTGGCAATGGAAGGTTATGGCCATCTTAGGTACCAGATGCAGTGTATTCAGCCTTCACCTCAGTAGTGATCCCGCCCCTGGGCCTGAACCTGCCCAAGACCGTCATACGCCTTGGCTTACAGGCCTGCACCAGGTCATCGAGCACCTGGTTAACCAGCCGTTCGTAGAAGATACCCTGGTTCCTGTAGCCCTGGAGATAGAACTTCAGGCTCTTTAGCTCTATGCAGAGCCTGTCTGGTACATAGTCGATCATGATCAGCCCATAATCTGGCTGGCCCGTCCTAGGGCAGAGGCTGGTAAACTCAGGGCACCTAATGGTTATGGTATAATCCCTCTCTGGTTTGGGGTTCTCGAAGACCTCTATCTGGCTACTGGCCATAGGCATTCTCCTGTTTGCAGTATAGCCCCTAATCTATGGGTGATCAAGAGATTCGTAGGGCAGGTAGGCTACGGTTTTCTTGTAACAAGCCGGCCTGTAACTGGATCATGGATATTGGCAGCAGGTGGTTCTGGTGCCCTAGATGGAATAGAATTGTCTGTGTTTAGGGGTCGGGATACAATGGCCGTACAGGTCAAAGAAGGCAAGAGGCAATATATGGCCAATGGTAAGAGAAAAAGGCTTGGTGAGCTGCTCTGTGAGAAGTCCTATCTGGACCCGAACAACCTCCAGATTGCCCTCCAACAACAGCAGCAGTCTCACCGAAAGTTGGGCCTAATACTGCTGGAGCTTGGATATGTCAGTGAGCCCCAGTTACTGGAGGCCCTTTCCATCCAGGCAGGTATAGACCGTGTGGACCTGACCGATATCAACATACCTGCAGACGTGGTGTCGCTCGTGCCTGCCGACCTGGTCTACAAGTACCACCTGCTGCCGTTGAGGTTTGAGGATGGACGATTGGCAGTGGCCATGACCAACCCCTTCCAGGCAGAGGCCCTGGAGGATCTACGGCTGGTAACCGGTAGTCCTATACTGAGGTACTATGCCGATCCATTGGAGATGGACGATGCCATCCTACGATACTATGGCAGTAATGTGGCCAGGATGTTGGATAACCTGGCCCCTAAGGATCAGGACAAGGCCGATAGCCTGGAAGGTGAGGAGCTTTCTGCTGACCAGCTCAGCGAGATTGCCAGAGAGCCCTCCTTGGTCAACCTGGTCAATCTGATCATACTGGAGGCACTGGAGGAGCGGGCCAGCGACATACACATAGAGCCCTTTGAGCACGAGCTGAAGATAAAATACCGTATCGACGGCATGTTGGTAGAGAAGACGCCCTCTTCCAAGCGACTGCATCCTGCCATCGTTTCGCGTATCAAGATCATGGCCAATATGAATATAGCTGAACGATTCGTACCACAGGATGGTAGGATAGAGTTTGCGACCAAGAAGGGCAAGATCGATCTACGTGTCTCTACCTTGCCGACGGTCTATGGTGAGGCAGTGGTCATGAGGATCCTGGACAAGTCCGCAGCCTTGATGGACCTGGAGGATCTGGGTATGAGGCCGGAAACCCTTGCCGGCTTCGAGAAGTGCCTCAGAAAGGCCTATGGGATCGTACTGGTGACAGGCCCTACTGGATGCGGCAAGACCACAACTCTATATGCCGCACTCAAGAAGATATACTCCCCTGCGGTGAAGATGATCACCATAGAAGATCCAGTTGAATACCAATTGGATGGCATAAATCAGATACCGGTCAACCCCAAGAGGGGGCTCACATTTGCTACTGGTCTGCGTCATATCCTCAGGCACGACCCTGATATCGTCATGGTTGGAGAGATTAGGGATAGAGAGACGGCTGATATAGCCATTAGGGCTGCACTTACTGGCCACCTGGTCTTCTCTACCTTGCATACCAATGATGCGGCAGGTGCGGTGACCAGGTTGATAGATATGGGTATAGAGCCGTTCCTGTTGGCCAGCTCCCTAGAGGGTGTCTTGGCCCAGAGGTTAGTCAGGAAGATCTGCCCCCATTGCAAGGAGCCTTGCGAGCCTGATTGGAAACTGTTGAGGGGCCTCAATGGCTCAATTGAGGTCCAGCCAGGTGTCAAGTTCTACAGGGGCTGTGGCTGCAAGTATTGTGGCCAGACAGGGATGTTGGGCAGGATGGGGGTCTTCGAGCTGTTGAGGGTCACCAGTACGATAAGGGACCTGATCGCCAAGAGGCCCACTACAGACCAGATCATCAGGGCCGCACCTCCCGACTATGTGAGCATGGTCCGCGATGGGATCTTGAAGGTGATGGCCGGCCAGACCACACCTGAAGAGGTGATGCGGGTTGCAAAGACCATAGGCGATGAATAGCCGGTAGATCAGCTGCGCACTTGATAGGCATCCTTTGAGAAGATGGCTGAATTCGTATACAAGGCTGTAGATCGACACGGTACAACCGTAACGGGTACCATTGAGGCGGTTGACCGCAAGAGTGCGGTGGCGGCCCTTGCACAGAAGGGTCGCTTTGTCATAGAGGTGATACAGAAGGGCCAACAGCCAGCCACAAGCCCTGCAACAACCAAGACCAAGTCGGCTGCTACTGAGGGCTCACAATGGACCTTTGGCAGGGGTGGCATAACCAGTAAGGATCTGTTGGCCATAACTACACAGTTGGCCACTGCATTGAGGGCGGGCCTGCCGTTGATGGCCAGCCTCCAATTGTTGAGGAATCAACAAAGAAAGCCGGCTGTAAGGGAACTCTTGGAGGACCTGATCGACGCGGTCAGTTCCGGCAGCTCTCTTTCTGAGGCAATGTCGAAGCATCCGAAGGTCTTTAGCGTCCTTTACGTCTCGATGGTGCGTGTAGGGGAGACAGGTGGGATGTTGGACCAGACCATGATGCAATTGGCCCAGATCCTGGGAAGGGACGAAAAGATCAGGACCAGCATCAAGAACGCCTCTGCATATCCGCTCTTGGTGCTTGGTTTGGGTATCGTCTCGGTAACGATCATCGTTACGTTCATATTACCAAAGGTCATGTCCACAATGGACCTGTCCAGAAGCGCACTTCCATTGCCTACACAGATGCTGCTTGGTGCAGGTGATCTGGCATATAAGGCATTCACCAGGGTCGAGGGTTGGATATTCATTGCCGGTGTCATCGCGGCTATTGCATACGGCATACGTTGGCTGAAGACCGATGGCAGGTTGCAGTGGGATAGCTTCAAACTCAAGATCCCTGTCCTAGGATCTGTATTGAGGACTATTGCCGTTGGTCGTTTCTCCAGGACGCTTGGTGCCTTGACCAAGGGCGGCGTGACCATATTGGAGGCCCTTTCTGTTGTCAGGGATACGCTTGGCAACGAGTTACTGGCCAGGGAGATAGACAGGGTTGCAGAAGAGGTCAAACGCGGATCCAGCATAGCTGAGCCCTTGGAAAAATCAGGCCACTTTCCACCACTATTGGTACAGATTACAGCGGTTGGGGAACAGACAGGGAGGCTGGATGAACTGCTGTTGCAGGCAGCAGATATGTTTGATGCTGAGTCGGATGCGGCGATCACCAGGTTCATGTCTATATTCCCGGCGATATTGATACTGTTGTTGGCAGTAGTCATAGGATTCATAGTCGTAGCCACCTTGCTTCCTATGCTGGTCAGCCAGCTAGGGGCGGTTGGAAGATGATATGCGTCAAGATAAAGACTGATCTAGTCCAGTTAAGGTAATAGGCTTAAAGGAGACGCTTTCATGTACGCCAGGAAAGACAGAAAAAGGCGGGCCTTCACACTTGTCGAGTTGCTTGTGGTGATCGTGATCATAGGGATACTGGCAACATTCGTTGCCCCCAATGTGATCAGGTCCTTGGGCACCAGCAAGGTCAAGTTGGCAAGGGCCAAGATGGCTCTTATAGAGAATGCCCTAGATAGGTTCTATATGGATTGTGGTAGGTATCCGTCCGATGCCGAGGGTCTCGATGCCTTGCTTTACAACACCGGCGATCCTGGCTGGAATGGTCCATACTTGAAGCAGTCACAGATAATAGACCCATGGGGCACCCCCTACATCTATGTGGCAGAGGGCGCGGTCAATCAGGGCAGTTACGACATTATCAGCCTAGGGGCAGATGGCCAGGAAGGTGGCGATGGGGAGAATGCCGACATATACAACGACTAGCGAACCACTGCTATTTGGCGCTAGGGTTCATGACGGCAAGGCCGGTTTTACACTGATTGAGCTGATGGTAGTGGTACTAGTCATCTCGATCGCTGCCGGCCTTGGGGGAGGTTTCTACCTCAGGTCATATCGCAGGCTGATGGTCGAGAAGGCGGCAAGGGACGTAAGGCTTATGGCCCGGTACGCGAGGATAGCGGCGATCGAGCAACAACAGCCGCTCTACCTGCTCATAGATAGGGCCAACAACAGGGCAATGGTTGCGACCAGTGCATTCTTCTCCGGCCAGACCGATCCTGGCAGCATAGTCACTAACCAATTCTGTAGGCCTGTAATGCTGCCTGCAGGGGTGTATTTTGAGGATGTCAGTACCGAGGCCGCTGCCGGCGAGGACCTGGGTACCGATGACCTGATCAGGATTTGCTTTATGCCCGATGGTACCGCCAATTGGGCAGTTGTTGCTATTGGGGATGGCAAGACCCATTACGCCCTTATCATCAATGGGGCAACAGGTGCAACACGCATAGTGGCTAGTCAGGCAGATCTGCTTTCAGAACAGTTGGTGGTGGACTTGGAGGCAGGGTAGCCATGGATAGGCCATTTAGGGATGAAGGATTCACGCTGGTAGAGACCATCGTCGGTGCGGTCATTTTGGCCGGTGTTGTTGTGGTAGTAAGTGCGATTGGCTCCAACGCGATGGTTGCATCCAGGCTGAATAGGCAATATGAGACTGCTGCATCTATTGCCGATCGGCAACTGACCATGATCAGGTATGCTGGTGTCGACCAGGTAGTCGATGCTGGGGGTGAGATCAGTGGCCGTGTTGACGATGTCCCTCCAGGCTATCTGTGGACTGTCGTTGCTAGCTATGAAGGCATAGATGCATTGTACAGGGTTGTCTGCACGGTCACTTGGACCGTACAGGGCCGGGTCTATCGATTGTCGATAGAGACCCAGATGAATGGTGCCAGCACCATAGTTGCAGGGGCCACGACCGGGGTTGGGACCTAGGTCATGACAGGGAATGGCCGACATCGCTATTTGGGTTTCACATTGGTGGAGGTCCTTGTGGCTACCTCCATAGGGGCCTTTGTTGCACTGGTGGCCATCGCCTCCATGAAGGGCGCAAGTACCACAGTCAGGCTGGTACAGGACAACAGCGACAGGGCCATTGAACTGAGGTTTGCCGCTAGGCGCCTTGCCATGGATCTTACCAACATAGTGCGGGATACCGATCCGAACTATTTTCGTCTGGAGGTCGGTACAGAGGACTCAGGGGCCGGCAGTCAGTCTTACTTGACGTTCTGGACCACTTTACACCAGAAGGTCCGCCAAGGCCAGCCAGAAGGCGACGTGTATGAGGTCAGTTATTACATCGCCGACAAGGGCGACGGGCAAGTATTCTGCCGAAGGGTCTGGCCACATCCAGATCGTCAGGTGTCAGAGCCGGGTGGGGTGGTGACGGTACTTAGCGACCAGATCGCGCTGTTGCGGGTACTCTGCTATGATGGCGAAAGATGGCTCGATCAGTGGTCCGACAGTGCTCAAGAATTGCCACATATGATCGAGGTCACATTGGCTACCAAGGCCGATACTGGTGGCATGGCACTTAGCGAATCCATACTGGTCACCGTCCTCACGGCTAGTGAGGCGCAGGCCCTGGCACAGGCCCAATCTGAAGCCGCTGCACAGGAGGTCCAGGCTACAGAGGGTACCACCCAGTCCACCACCACCCAGCAAGGCACATCTGCTGGTTCTACCGGACAGACGACTACTGGAGGTGGCAGATGAGGGCGGCCATTAGGCGCCATCAGAAAGGGGTGGTGCTCCTGATCGTACTTTGGACGGTGGCCATCCTCATGATCATGGCTGGCGCAACTGGACAGACCAGCCGCCTTGACACCAAGCTCAGCATATTCACCGCACAGGAGATCCGGTGCAAATGGGCTGCTAGGGCAGGTGTAGAGAAGGCCATAGCGTTGCTCAATGAAGATGATCCTACCACAGATTCCTTGAATGAAGACTGGGCCACCAGTGCTCAAGATTTGGTAGACGTGCAACTTGAAGGTTGTACCTATACGGTGCGGATCGTGGACGAATCTGGCAAACTGAATGTCAATACCGCTACTCGTGAGCAGCTGCTTGGCCTATTTGACTGGGGCATGGACCCGGCGATCGCTGATGCCATCATCGATTGGCGGGATCCAGATGATGAGCCTGGCGAGGAAGGTGTTGAGGTCGGTTATTATGAGAACCTGCCATATCGATACAACATACGCAATGGTCCCTTCAAGACCATGCGCGAGCTGCTCAAGGTAAGGGGTGTCACAGGGCAATTGTTGTACGGAGAGGACACCAATCTGAACGGCAAATTGGACAAGTCAGAGCAGGATGGCGACCTTACGTTGCCTCTAGACAATGGCGACGATGTCCTGGACGAGGGCTGGATCGCATTCCTAACCTGTTATTCGCCACAGAATCCGCCGCAGGATCCTGCGGCACAGACCAAGGTAGATATAAACCAGGCCACTGCCGAGCAACTGCAACAGTTAGGCCTGACGGCCGAGCAGGCACAGGCGGTCATAGACAATAGGCCAAGCGGCGGTTATACATCCCTGGCATCCTTGTTCAGTAGCACCACAACTACAGCAGATGCCAATGCTACCGGCGTAACAGCCGCCGAGCAGCAGACAAGCCAGCAGACCACTACACCGCCGTTGGATATTGCTGCCTTCAGGACTATAGTGGACCAGATCACCATCCAGACCCAGCAAGGTCAACCAAAGATCAATATCAATACCGCACCGCTACCAGTGCTGGTGGCGATCCTTGGTGGAGATGATCTGGCCTATGAGATCGCATACAGGATCGTCGAGTATCGCGACAGTGCATTGTATGGTTTTGAGAGCATCGGTGAACTGCTTGATGTGCCCTCCATGACCAGCGAGGTCTTTGCAAGTGTAGTGGATCTTGTGGATGTTCGTTCGAACCTGTTTACGATCTACAGTTTTGCCAAGACCGGTCAGGCTGGGGCTGGCGGTGCAAGTTGGTTTGTAGAGGCAGTAGTGGAGCGCGGGCAGAGTCCTGCAAGGATATTGTACTGGTATGAAGGGGCCACTCCGTGATGAGCAAAGGACCTACTTTGGTAGCGATTGCACAGGAGGCAGACAGGCTTAGGGCTGTTGGTATACAGACAGGGCCTGAAGGTCCTAAGGTCGTCTGGACTCGATCTACTGAGCCTGGCCAGATGGATTGGGTCGCCTTTGCCAATGCCTGCGGGGTAGCTACTGATCAGGGGCAGAATCAGCGACGGCGGATCAACCAGATGTTGGTGGTGGGGCTTCGGCCTGTGGGCGTGGCCTTCTACAGGCTTCAGTTGCCCCCGGTGCCGCACTCGCAATTGGATTCCATCATCCGTATGCAGGTTGAGGCAAGGCTCCCGCTGGCTGCAGACCAGATAGAGATGGCCTGGCGCCAGCTGGCCACCGGCCATGATCATATCACTGCACTGGTAGCAGCGGCAAGGCGGAGGCACGTGCAAGGACTAGTTGACCAGGTCAGACCACTGGCCCCCAAGAGGCTCTACCTTTCCTCCGAGGCCATGGTGAAGGCATGGGTGAGGTTATTCGACGACGGTCTTAAGGACGTGGCGGTCATGAGCCTTGAGAGCCACAATACGCAGGTATGCCTGGTGGATCATGGGGTCCTTGGCGATATGGGTATGATCGACCTAGGGCTTGATGACCTTTGCGGCCAGGATTGTGAGGACGCACAGCAGCAATTCATCCTCGACCTAAGGTCCATCCTTGAGGCCTTCCCAAGGCGTGCTGATGGTACGGCCAGGCCACTGATGATCATGTCTGATGGTAGCAGCAGGTTCGATCAGGTGGTACAGGTACTGCAGACCAATGGCCTGGAGGCCAACTGCGTAAGGCCAAGGCCAGAGGCCAGTTCGCTGGGTCTGACCTGCGAGCAGCTTTATGAATATCGAACTGCCATCGGATTGGCCCTCATTGCCATCGATGATGAGGATGGCCTACAGTTGTTTATTAACCTATACCAGCCCATTGATCAGCAGGCCCAGCAAGAGGTGGTATCAACCCGTGCGGCTACAGGCCTGGTGATAGTGGCATTGGTCGGTGCCCTGATCGTGGCGTACGTCACTGATGTGGCCATGGCTAAGAAGCTCAAGGGATTGGTTGAACGGTACAAACTGCTGGATCTGAAGTCCCAGCTTGATACCAGGGAGCAGGTCTCCAGGTACAGGATAGATATCTTGGGCCTGTTGAGTGAGATAAACTCTGCCGTCCCGTCGGGACCTGCCCGGCAGCCTATGCCTGATCCAAACGCGGCCGATAGGGGCCCTGGGATGGAGAGAGGGCCCAGATTCGGTAGGTCAGGAGGGATTGTCCTGGATAGCTTCAGTTTCAAACGAGGTCAAACCATTACCATTGAGGGCCAGGCTGATAGCCCCGAGGACCTCTATCGGTTTGAGGAGGCCTTGCGTAAGAAAGAGGGGATCAGGTCGGTGGAGACGAAGAAGTCCACCCAGGATAAGCAGACCAATAGGATAAAGTTTTCGATCAACTTTCATTACAAGAATTTTACCCAGAAGGGGGTCAGATAGTGTTGGGAAAGCAGCTTCTAGCAAGGTTGTCAGACCGTGAGGTCAGGGCCCTAAGGATCGGCGGGATCATCGTTGTGTTGGCCTTTGTTGTGATAGTGGGACCGAAATGGTGGTCAAACTGGGCAAAGGTACGCTCTGAGGTCAGGCAGATGCAGGAGTTGATAGAGGGCGCTTGTTCTGGCAGGTTCAATCCTGCTGGCCTTGCGTCGATGGTACCTGTGTTCGAGATGCCCAAAGACCTTGAGACCCAGAAGACGAGTTTCAGGGATGAGATTACCAGGCAACTTCGCCAGGCAGGTATGCCCAATACCCCTTTACAGGTAGAGACTGCTAGCCGTCAAAAGATCGGGGGATACTCAAAGCTTTGCCTGAAGTACAAGGGGACATGTAGGTTTGACCAGCTAGTGGAGTTCCTGGCACTGCTAAAACAGAACCCATACTACGTAGGTATAGATGAATTGACCATCAGGGCAGACACCAAGGTATCTGTTGAGCAAAGGCAGACTGTGGATGTGGAGATGGTGATCTGTACCCTAGTGAAGTGAGGATAGGACTATGAGCTACAGGTCAAAGAAGGGTTTGGGCAGTATGGTATCCTTGCTGATGCTGGTGGTGGCAGCCTTGCTGGGGGCGGTCTCTGTTGCAAAGGTGGCCAGGGTATTTGTGGTCTCTTCTAGGCTCGAGCAGATCACCAAGGCCAATGGGATCGTTGCTGCCCCTACGCAGGAGCAGGTGGAAAAGGCCATGGCCTCTACCAGGGCACTGGCCGATGGCCTCAAGAAGGCCAACCTCTTTATCCCCGCACCTGCCATCCGCAACCCAGTCCAGCAGGTCTACGCCATCATGGGCGACGAGGTCCTGATCAACGGCAGGTGGTACAAGGCAGGAGAGAAGGTGGCTGATGTAAATATTGTGGCTGTAGAGCCGACACGTGTGGTCATAGATTGGAATGGCCAGAGGATAAGCCTGTCGCCCATCCAGGCTGCGATCGAAGGGCAGGAGGGGGGTGGTCGCGGTAGGGGTCGACCGATGGGAGGGACCGGGCCGGTGGTTACGCAGGTAGGTGGCGTGGCAGGTTTTGGGCCTGGTATGTTCGGCTTTTCTGAGCAGGACCGCCAGAGGCTCATGAATATGACCCCTGACCAAAGGAGGAACTTCTTCATGGAGCGGTTGGGCCAGTTTGGTGGCATGGGCAATATGCGAGGCATGCGTGGTGGCGGATTCGGTGGGGGTTTTGAGGGTGGCGGACAGGGAGGTAGAGGTGGTCAGCCGCAAGGACAGTTCGGCGGTAGGGGTGGCACGCAGGGTCGAGGGGGTGGTCGTTGAGACCTGGGGCTTTTTTGTGCGTATTATGTAACAAGGCCATCTTGGGGTTGCTCAATAGTTTTAGGATAGAAGGTCTGTCTTGAGGACAATGCTATGAAAAGGACGATGTGGATCGTAATAGGGCTAGTGGCTGTGTTATCCGGGTACCTGGTATGGCGGATCGGTTTTGCTGCACCAGCGCCTGGTATGACCGGTACGGCTAGTGCGGAACGGCCAAGGCCCCAGCTTCAACCTAGACCCCCGCAGCCTGACGCAAATACTAGTGCACCTGCAACATCGCAGGTCTCAGAGGCAAACGAGCCCAACAGGCCCAGGCCTGTGGTAGCGCCTGGTGATGCCAATGGGCTGCAGTTCCCGGAGGGACTGATGGGTGCCATGCGACGACGGTTCGATCGCGGGGGCAGGGGGGGATTCGGGGGTGATTTTGGTGGGTTTGGCCAAGACCGATTCCAGGTGGCAGAGGCCAACGATCCTAATGCCCTCGAGGCCTTGAATCTCAATAATGTCCAGATGCGGGACATCATCGAGCGTGTGGCAGCCTGGACAGGCAAGGTGGTCATCCCTGTTGGAGATGCGATGCAGCAGCGAGTGACCATCTATTCACCCAAGCGTGTACCAAGGAAGGAGGCCATATCACTGATCTACAGTGCCCTACGAACGCAGGGGTACATGGTCGAGGACGCCAACAACGTCCTGTACATAAAGCCTATCACCTCTGCCAGGACTGGGCTTGTGCCCACCATCCCTGAGGATCAACCACTGGCTGCGATCGAGAACAAAGACCAGGTGGTCCAGAGGTTCTTCAAGCTCAAGAACTATAGCCCTGCAGACCTAGCAACCCTCATCCAGCCACTGGTCGGTGAATACGGCTATGTGAGCAGTGACCTTACCACCAATACCTTGTTGGTAATAGACACCGTTGCTAACCTTATCAGGATAGAGCGGATCATCCAGGAATTGGATGTGCCTGAGGCAGGTCAGACATACTCTGAGATCATCCAATTGCAATATGGTGATCCGGTAGAGATAGTACAATTGTTACAGTTGCTATTGGGCGGTACCACTACCACTGGTACCAGGCAGACAGTTACCAGTATCACCACCACAGGAGGTGGCCAGCCTGGCCAGCAGAGGGGCCAGTTCGGTGGGCCCTTTGGCAGGGGAGGTCCTGGCATGCGAGGTCCTATGGGCCAGACCCAACAGACCACTGCCACCCTTGTGAGCATAGGCGGCAGCAGGTTGCCGGTAGTGTTGATCCCTGAACCTACCAGGCGATGGATCATCGTGAGGGCTTCTGCACAAGACCTAAAGACCGTCAAGGAATGGGTAGCCAAGTTGGATCGCGAGGATACCGTAAAGTCCGAGTATGAGACGGTGCAACTGGTTTATGCAGATGCCCAGGAGGTGGCCTCCCAGATAGACCAGATCCTTGCACAAGGAGGGGCAGCCACTAGTCAGGTCAGGCCCAATGTAATCATCAGACCGATGACACAGACAAAGCAGGTCGTGATCTACGGTAGGGCAGATCTGCGCGACATGATCAAGGGGATCATTGCCAAGATAGATGTGCCACCAGGAGACTATGAGCAGAGGACATTCCAGCTCAAGTACGCAGACCCTGATACCATCAAACAGAACCTTGATAATCTTTATGGTCAGACCAGCACTAGCTCAGCACTGTCCAGATATAGTTACGGCACCAGTTCCAGGGCTACCATGGAGGTCGTGAAGGTGACCTCCTTGCCCAGCCTTGGTCAGGTGACGGTCATGGCCTCACCAGAGACCATGAAGAAGATAGAAAAGCAGATCCAAGAGTGGGATACACCCCTTGACGTAGAGAAGGTCAAGCCCAGGATCATAGAGCTCCACAATTCTGATCCTGTGCAGATGGCCGATCTGCTGACCACATTGTTCTCCGAGGACAGCACCAGCACCACTACGCAGGCCCTTAGGGCATTGATATACGGCGGCTCTGAGACCACTGCCAAGGGGAAGATAGTAGGTCCATTATATGGACAATTGACGTTTGAGTCGGTGCCTGGGACCCGCAAGATCATCGTCATAAGTAAGGTTGCAGAGGCATATGATATTGTCGAGCAGTTGATCCGTGAACTGGATAGACAAGAGATGGCAGAGGTGCCGCGTGTGGTGACACTCAAGTATGCCGATCCAGAGAAGCTCGCCGAGCTGCTAAACGCCCTGTTTAGTGAGACAGGTACTAGGGCCACCATCACATTAGGTGCAACAGGTCTGAGTGCCTATTCAATGAGCAGTGGTACCAGTAGCACTAGCACCACCGCGGCCAGGACAACGACAGGTGGTGCGGCCGCTGCTGGTGGTAGTACAGGGGCTGGTGGCCAATACACTCCTTGGTGGACTACTGCAAGGACCTCCACTACAGAACAGCCTATCAGCAACGTGATAGGAAAGGTCAGGTTCATACCAGATGCACATAGCAAGTCGATACTGGTCCTTGCGCCACCTGAATTCCAGGATGACATAGAAAGGACCATCCATCAGTTGGATGTCCCAGGCCAACAGGTGATGGTTAAGGCGGTAGTAGTAGAGGTCAGCCACAAGGGAGCGACGTCGTTGGGCGTCCAGCTCGCCACCAATCCAAATGCCTTTGGGACGCTGGACGAGAATGCATTGATGGCGGTCAATCAGTTGATCTGGCTAGACAAGGGCGGTTCTCCTCTGTTCAATACTAGTACCAGCTCTACTGGCACTACATTCGGGACGCAGGCCAATGCACTTGGTACAGCCAATGCCACGATCTTGACCGGCAGCATAAATATCTTGCTTGACTTCCTGGTCAAGAGGGTCAAGGCCAAGATACTGAACCAGCAGACCTTGTGGACAAAGGACAATGAGGAGGCGATGTTCTTCAAGGGTGATAATGTGGCATTCTCGACTGGATCGACGGTCTCTGCTACGGTTGGGGCCACGCAGAACTTTGAGTTCCAGCGGGTTGGTATGACCCTACGTGTCAGGCCACGCATAACACCTGAGAAGAACGTCGATATGGTCATAAACGTGATACTTTCTGACCTGACAAACGAGATGGTCAACAGCCAGCCCAAACGGACTGAGATGGAGACGACGACCAATATGATCGTGCAGAACGGCCAGACCGTTATGCTTGGTGGTATACTGTTCCAGAAGAACAGCCAGGTCCTGCGCAAGGTTGCCCTCCTTGGTGATATCCCGATACTGGGGGAGGCATTTAGGCACAGGGATTTTGAGCAGAGCAATAGCGAGATGATCATCTTCGTTACTCCCTATGTAGTCAGCGAGGGCGAGGGGGTCTCGCCTGATGCCATGAAGCAGATTGAAGGCCCTTTGCAGACACTCAAGGACATCCAGCAACAGATGGAGGTTGATACGAAGAAGCTCCTCGAGCCTATGAATTAGTACCACTATTCCTAGCCTGTGGAGCGTCTCCTGAAGAGGGGGTAGCTTGTGCTACCCCCTGGTTTTTTGCGCAGATTGACACCCTTGACCGTTAGGGATCTGTCTGTACAATTGGGGCCACCTAAGATGGGGCTAAGAAATGGAATTCGGCAGATCCTTGACAGGCCTTGCCCTTGATCGACCAAGGGCCGTAGCCATAGTACTAGGAATAATTACAGTTGGACTGGGGACCCTCATTGGGGGTATCAAGGTAGATACAGATCCGGAGAATATGCTCCCTGCTCAGGCCCCTGTCCGCGTCTTCCATGATCAAGCCAAGCGGACCTTCGGCCTCAGCGACATGGTTGTGCTGGGTGTTGTCAACAAGACCCACCCCAATGGTGTCTTTAACGTCGCATCCCTCAATCGCATCTACCAGATCGCCGAATACCTCAAGTCGTGGCATAGCACAAGAGACCCGAACGAGGGCGTGGTGGGGATAGACCTTATCGCACCTTCTGCGCTCGACCACATCAGCCAGGCAGGCCCAGGCCAGATCAGGTTTGAATGGCTCATGTCTGGACCGGTCTCCACGGAGCAAGAGGCAGATCAGATCAAGCAGAAGGTCATGTCCAATCCTTTGCTGGTTGGTACGATGGTCTCGGAGGATGGCAGGGCACTTTGTCTGTTTATACCAATTACCAGCAAGACGGTCAGTCATGAGCTCTACAAAGATCTGACGTCCAGACTCGAGACCAGCCAGGAGGGGGATCAGTACTTCATCACTGGCCTGGCCGTGGCAGAGGACACATTTGGCCACGAGATGTTTGTGCAGATGGCGATATCTGCGCCCCTGGCGATGTTTGTGATATTCCTGCTGAAATGGACCTTCTTCAGGAAGCTGGGGCTTATCATTGCCCCGATGATTGTGGCCTTGGTGGCGGTCTTAACCACCATGGGCCTGCTGATAGGCCTGGGCTTCCCTGTGCATATCATGAGTTCAATGATCCCGATATTCCTGATGCCCATATCCGTTACGGATTCGGTGCACATACTATCGGCATTCTTTGATCGATATACCCACGAAAAAGGCCGCAGGCAGACGATCGCTGAGATGATGTCTGAACTGCATAGGCCCATGTTGTTTACATCCCTGACTACTGCTGCAGGATTCCTTTCCCTGGCCCTGACGCCGATACCACCGGTGCAGGTCTTTGGCGTGTTCGTGGCCATAGGCGTGATGATCGCCTGGGTGGTTACGGTCATATTCATACCGGCCTATGTGATGCTTCTGAGCGAAAGGTACCTGCTGGGCTTTGGTGCTGCTGCGGTAGATCAGGAGGTGGGAAGGCAGGGCCTGGTGGTGAGGTTCCTGGGTTGGATGGGCAGCTTTACCTGTACGGCTGCCAGGCCTATTGTGATCTGCCTTGCACTGCTATGCTGCTTGGGTGTCTACGGCATGACCAAGATCACTGTCAACGATAACCCAACAAAATGGTTCTCCACCAGACATCCCATCAGGCAGGCAGACATAGAACTCAACAAGCACTTTGGTGGCACATACATGGCATACCTGGTACTGGAAGATGCCATGCCCTCCGTTGTAGACGATGGGTTCATCTCTGGTCTAGCCAGTTCGGATATGGCCAGGCCTGAGGTGGTCAGGAGGGTCATTGAACAGGTAAGCCAGGAGGTGGATCCCAATACCACAAGGGCAGTCTGGTTGGAGACTGCTATCGAAAGGGCAAACACACTCCAGGCCCAGGCAGGGCCTGATGACGCGGATGCGCTAGCAAGATTCGTGGAGTCCTTAGAGGAGCTCCGCAGGCAAGAGGATACGTTCCAACAGCCATCGATGTTGCACTATGTCTCCAGTCTGGAGGCTCACCTTGTACAGTCTGGCTTGGTAGGCAAGGTCAACGCCTTGCCAGACGTGGTAAAGAAGGTCTATCAGGAGCTGACTGGCGGTGATCCGAACAACTTCAGGATACCTGATACCGATGCTGCAGTGGCACAGTGCCTGATCCAGTATCAGAGCAGTCACAGACCACAAGACCTATGGCACTTTGTTACGCCCGACTACAAGCAGACCAACATATGGCTCCAACTTCCTAGTGGAGACAACAAGGATATGGAGAAGGTGGTAAGGGCCGTAGACCTGTACCTGGCAGACCATCCTCCTCCAGTAACCTTGAGATACCATTGGGCGGGATTGACCTTTATCAACATGATATGGCAGGAGCAGATGGTCAGAGGCATGGTGATGTCCCTGCTGGGCAGTTTTGCCATCGTCTTTATGATGATGGTGATACTGTTCCGTTCAGCACTGTGGGGTCTGCTCTGTATGGTGCCGCTTTCCATGACCATCGTCATCATATACGGTGTGATCGGCTTGTCCGGCAAGGACTATGATATGCCTGTAGCGGTGCTTAGTGCCTTGACGCTGGGCATGGCCGTAGATTTTGCCATCCATTTCCTGGAGAGGGCAAGGACCAGCTATCAGCAGGCAGGTTCTTGGGTGCATTGCTCGATAAGCATGTTCCAAGAGCCGGCCAGGGCCATTACTAGGAATGTCATCGTGATTGCAGTGGGCTTCCTTCCTTTGCTGGTTGCACCACTTGTACCTTACAAGACGGTTGGGATATTGATGTGCGCAATACTCGCAATGTCTGGTCTGGTGACCTTGGTAGCATTGCCTGCGATACTGACATTGATCGAGAATTGGGCGTTCAGGCCTGGTCGAACGCCTGTGGCTGCGGCCTGCAACTGCGGGACGTGCATTGCTGCTGCTATTGGCACGGTGGTAGTAGTTGTCCTGAACTTTGGACAGGCCGCTGCTTGGTCCGTAGGTAGGATTATATGGGTCAGTATCGTAGGGATAATCGTTGTGACCGCAATATGCAGATTAGTATCTATGAGACCTGCATGTGTCGATACGCAGCCTGATGGCGCCGCAAGTGATACAGGATCTCCCAGCAAGGAGGCATGACTATGAGCAGCTTGAAAGTAGCAATGTGCCTTTCGATAGTAGCCAGTTGGGCCTTGGCCAGTGAGCCAAATGAGCAGGCTGGCCAGCTCGATGTACAAAGGATAGTGGAAAAGGCATATCAAATGGCCTACTACCAGGGTGACGATGGAAGGGCCCGGGTGACCATGACCATAACAGATAAGCAAGGGCGCAAGAAGACCAGGCAGTTTGTGATACTGAGGAAGGATATCAAGGATGGGGCAGATCAGATGTATTTTGTGTATTTCCAGAGCCCTTCTGAGGTTAGGAGGATGGCCTACCTGGTGCACAAGCATGTAGACAAGGATGACGATCGTTGGCTGTATCTACCTGCCCTGGGCCTAGAGCGGCGTATAGCTGCTGGAGACAAGAGGACCAGCTTTGTAGGATCGGATTTCATGTATGAGGATGTCTCTGGCAGATCCCTGCGTGAGGACGTGCATGAGCTTGCAGATGCTAACGAGAGGTTCTACAAAATCAAGAACACCCCCAAGGATCCGCAGGGTGTGGAGTTCAGCTACTATCTGGTCGGGATAGACAAGTCCACATTTGTGCCTGTGAGGATGCAGTATTATGACAAGGCAGGTAAGCCCTACCGTGTCATTGAGGCCCTAAAGATCGAAAGGATACAGGACTTCCCTACTGTTGTCAGATCTGTGGCGAGGGACCTGGTGACAGGAAGTCAGACGGAGATGGAGTTCTCTGACATACGCTACAATATTGGCCTATCAGATGAGGTCTTCACCAATCGCTCATTCAGCAGGACGCCAAGGGAGGCATTGGAGTGAACAGCAGGTCCTTTAGACTCATATGCCTTGCCGTCCTTGCAGTGGCGGTGGAGGGGCTGGCTGCAAGCTGGACAGACCAGTTGGACTTGCATGGATTCATAGAGCAGAGGTCTGGCTGGAGGACGGCCAGTGACCCCTATCAGCAGGATGTGTCGATCATGGAGAGCAGGGCAAGGGTGGACCTCTTTGCCTGGCCTCAGTGGGGTCAGGTTGAGATCAAGACGGACCTGGTCGTGGATGGTGTGGATGCAGAGGGCAGATGCGAGCTACGTGCCATGAATCTCCAGTTTGGCCCTACAGAACAGGTGGATGTGAGGGTCGGCAGGCAGGTCCTGACCTGGGGCACAGGCGAGCTACTGTTCATAAACGATCTTTTCCCAAAGGATTGGGTCAGCTTCTTTGTAGGCCGTGATATGGAGTATCTTAAGGCCCCATCAGATGCGATTAGGGTCAATGGATTCTTTGGCAAGCTGAATATCACGCTCGTCTATACACCCCAGTTTGACCCTGACAAATATATAGATGGGAGTCGCCTTTCATATTGGAGCCCCTTGCTAGGCAGGATCGCAGGCGGGGATGCGGTCCTTTCGACAGACAGGCCCGATCATTGGTTTTCAGATGACGAGCTGGCATGCAGGTTGGCAGGCAGGATAGGAAGATATGACCTTGCCCTCTATGGTTATTGGGGACACTGGAAGAGCCCAGGAGGATTTGATGTGACCTCTGGCCGTGCGATCTTCCCTCATCTACAGGTATATGGGGCTAGCTTGGAATCGACCATCGGTAAGGGCATAGCTAATCTTGAGGCCGGTTGGTATAGATCGACTGATGACCCCCATGGTGACGACCCATTGGTCAACAACTCAGAGCTGAGGTGGCTTATCGGCTATCGAATGGAGATCATGCACGATTTGACTGCAGGCCTGCAGTACTACATCGAACATATCCTGGACTACGACGACTACATCGCAACAGCCCCCTTAGATACCGCAAGGGATCAGACCAGGCAGGTCTTGACCGTCAGCCTTACCAGCCTGCAGATGAACCAGGACCTGGTCTGTTCACTATTCTGTTACTACGGCCCATCGGACGAGGACGCATATCTGCGGCCACACCTAAGGTACAAGGCCTCGGATCACATGACGTTCGATCTTGGCGCAAACATATTCACCGGCCCCAGAAGGCATACCTTCTTTGGGCAATTCAGGTATGACACAAACATATATGCAGGCCTGAGGCTCAGTTTCTAGGCAGGACCTATGAACACCTCCACGTTCGAAGGGGCTGCTAGGTCAGTAATGGCCTTGGCCAGTTGGCATCGATCAAGGTCATTCGCGGTCTTGAACTGGTAATGCACGGAGATCCTTCCATCCATCACGGTCAGTGTCTTCATCTGTATGTGCTTAAGTTGCCTGCCAAGCAATACCCTAAGACGTGGCTCCAATCCTGTAAATACCGTCCTATCCATGGATACTATCAGGTCAGTGAACCTGCCCAACGTAAATCGCCTCTTTATAAGCCAATGGACGGTCAGGCACGCCAGCACGATTGCCAGCAATATGATCATGATGGCATATGTACCAGTAGCTGCGCCTATGGAGGAGGCGATCAACAGTAGTAGAAACCCTATCTCAGCAGGATCCTTCACAGGCGTCCTGAATCTGACAAAGGACAAGGCACCTAATAGTCCTAGTGAGAGTGGTATCGAGCTTTGTATGCCAAGGAAAAGGGCAGTTATAGCAGGCCCTCCTATCAGGAAGGTCCTGTCCACGCCTGCACCTATGTTCCTGGATCCATAGAATATATGGTACATCAGAAAGACCACTATCGACGCAGCCAAGGAGGCGGCAAGCGATATGGCGATCTGGGACGTACTTATCAGTAAACCTTTGCTTGTTAAGACCGACGCTGCTAACACCATCTGACATCTCCTCAAAAACTATCCCCTATCGATCCTACCAGAAGGCATAGAGTTGCCGACCTGGCCTGGTTCAGCCATATGTGCCTCTAGACAGGCCGCATACTTGGAATAACGCGTCCAATTGGCCTGCATCTGTAACAGCCAATAGAGTGTCGGTGGCAGCTCCATACCAGTACCCTTCAGCTCCAGCACAGCCCCTGATAAGGTCACCCTGTTGCAGACAAAGGCATCTCTGGGTGCTATAAGGCGCGATTCGATCTGGCGGTCGAGACTGACCCTCATGCCTGTTGCAATCTCTACAAACCTAGACCTGATATACCTGATCATGATGACTGGATAGATCCGCCTGGCTGGTAGGAAACCCAAGGCCAGCAAGACCTTACATAATTGATCATAAGCAATAGGACCTGCAATCGAAGGGTTGATTAGTCTAGATACCTCTACCTGGAGCTGCATCCTTGCCTTTCTGCCGGCCATACCATCCTTTGCCTTGACCTCCACGTACGTAGTGGCATATCTGCTATCAGGCTTGTCGTACCAACGTATCCGGATCTTGTTCCTGTGCCTGATGCCATCTATGGACTGGTAAAACAATTCTAGGTCCGATGTGTCGTAATAGATCGATTGTACCAGGCCAAATGGGAATTGAGGGTCTGGCCTACAGGAATGTGATAGCATGGCAGCAGCTTGTGCAATCCTGTCTGCAGGCACAAAGTACTTCCTCTCCAACCTGGCCCCTGACCGCAATACAGGTCCTGGGGCACGACCTATATTGTCCATCATAGCCTGGGCGGCCCTCCACCAAACGGGAATCCGAACATCGTGGGTTGCTTGACCTTGGTAGGCAGCTCACCTTCAAGCTGCCTGCGTATAGATGTGCGACGGTTGGCCACAAATGCCTTTAGGCCAGGTGCGTTCATGCCAGGTGGTCCTCCCATCCGACCTGGCCTCATAGCCATAGGATTGTTTGGATCACCGAATCTGCGACCGAACATCCCAACAGGGCGATTCGGATCAGGCGGTCCAAATCCAAACCTTCCCTGGCCTGGACCTCCAGGACCAGGCATCATAGAGGCAGCAGAAGGGCCCCCGTCATTCAGGCCCCTCTCGAAATCGGCCAGTTGCTCCTTTGGGATATAGGGCCTGACCAGGTCGGCAAGCTCGTCTATCCTTGACTCGATCCGACCAGGTGCAAGAGGCCCATCCAGCAACTGCCTAAGATACTGATGATATCGATCCAGAAATGCCCCGTATGCCAGTATGCGGCTGGCAAGTGGTCTATCTCGCATCACTGTGGGTTGATCGATCGGGTAGTCAGCAGGCGAGCTTGTAGGCATGCCCATGTTGAACGTACCAAAGGCCATGTTCAGATCCCACGGCAGTACGGTAAACCTGCCTTGCGATTCATAAAGGTAATAGTTATGGCCCATGCCTATGTAATTATCCAGGTGGACTATGGCCACAGAGACCGCCAGGTATCTAAGCCATAGATCCACGTCAAGGACCTTCTGGATCTCCTGCGGGAAGGCATCGTCAGGACACCGGTTGAGTGTATCCAGCAATCTGAACAGGGCCTGGTGGTCTGCATAATCTTCGTTGGTCTTTAGTCCTACTGACTCGAGCAGGCTAGCGCCGAATGGTCCGCCTGGGCCAAACTGTGGCCTGCCAGGAGGTCCTTGAGGACCTCCTAAACCTGGCGGCCCGAGGGGCCCGCCAACAAAAGGTCTAGGACCTTGGCCTGGCATGCCCTGTGGGTCAAAAGGTCCAGGGCCTTGATCAGGCGGTGGCCATGGTCCTTGGCCTTGCTGCTGGGGCACAAACGGCAGGCCACCTGGGCCCATGGGCGGACCGAAGCCAGCCATGAGCTGGCGGCCCTGCGGCGCGCCTTGTGCATCGGTATTGGTGGCGGTCTCTGCCTCCAGCAGTGCAAGCAGCTCGCCGAGCCTAGAGCCGCCCACGTTTATCTGCAGCAGTCGCTGCGAGTTCTCAATATTGACCTGGTTAGGTTGCCTTTCTACATCCTCCCTGGTCCAGTTCAGGCCGGCTGCACCAAACTCCGGTTTGTACAGGTTGCCGTTCGGGTTGGCAAAGTACCTGGCAAGGAAGACCTTGTCGATCTGCTCTACCTGCGTATAAAGGCCAAGGTGCAGATCGTTTATCCATAGGTCCACAAACGCCGTCCTAGGGACAGGTATACCCATGTTCTCGAATATCTCGTATGCCAGGACCTCCCTGATCAGGGTTGGGTCTGACCAGCCATTGTTTAGGCTCAGTTTCTTTACACCGCAGAAGTTCTGTGCCTTGTTGAGCATGTTGAAGTCGATCTTGAAACTGAGCCTTCCGTCACCACTGAAGGCTGCTGCCCTCAGGGAGGAATTCCCCTTTGGCCTTACGGCCACATTGGGGTATCGATGGCCATCGAACCAGAATTCGGCCCTGACATACTGCTCTGCCAATGGGTTGGCCAGGATCCTCTGCCAACTTGCCTTGGGCATGACGATCCTGACGGTGGGGACCCTGTCTCTTGGGAAGGGATCTATCTTGTCTTGTGCAGGCAATAAGGGCATGGGCCTTGCCAGTAGCAGCACCACGCCTCCAACACAGGCTCCTAGCAGCACTATGAATATGGATCTCTCGACCCTGTCCACTGCTCAATATCTAAGCTGTTTGACCTTGGCTTTGAATTGTTCTAGTGTCATCTGGCCGCTGGCAAATAGCTCTATGTCAGACCTACTGGCCTGGACGGTAAAGGTGGGCCCTGTAGGTGCTGTCAGCATTGGCCAGGCCCCGAGCCCTTCAGGGGGCACACCGAGGTTGATAGGATTGGTCATCCCACTGACACATATAGTCACCAGGTCATCCTTAGTCAGGCCCCTGATATTGGCAGCGTGCCGTAAGGTGCGGATCATCTGGTCGATCAGCTCTGGTTCCCTCCAACCCTCTGGTTGGCCAGGTCCGAACCGTGTCACCAAGTGCTGGATCTCTGGGTTCATGCTGACCTCCTCCCTCGCCTGCTGCCAGACAGGGTCTACAGGCCTCTGTTCCGTGTCCCTTGGGACCTGCCGCTGATCTGCTCCTGGGCTGAGGACGGCATAGCCTATCAGTATCAGCCCATGGCCTTGGACATAGATCCCATGGAACTGACCTTGCCCAAGTCCGAGCAGATCCACAGGCATAAACCCACTGGCATAGCCCCTGGCCAGGTTCTTTCTGAGTATCTGTAGCATGACCGGCATGTCCTCTGAAAGGGCACTGACCATACCCTTGTCTATGGGCGAGGTGGCCACGACATAGACAGGTACCTGCCATCTTGCCGCAGGAATGCCCATACCTGGCCTAGGGCCTCCTGGTCTGGGCTGTTCCCTGCCAGGCTCACCTTGACCCATCGGGGGCCTGGGCGGGCCTGAAGGCCTCTGTTCTTGTGCAAGTACTGGGGTAATGATGGACAAGATCAACAGAGATACAGCGACGGATCTAGTTTTCTTTGGCATATTCGGCCCCCTTCATTCGATGGTCCCTGGATCTGAGGATTGCATATGCATGGTGGCCCATGCATAAAGGCTGTTGCCAAGATATGTCAGGTCCTGCAACCTGGCCAATTGCATCTGTTGAAGTGCAGCTGCGATCTGTTCCCTATCAGACTGTCTTGTTGCCTCGACGGCAGTTGCAAGGCCTGTGACCTGCTGTCGTGTATACGCATTTGCTGCAGCCAGTGCTGCTGATGCATACTGTTGGGCTGCCGAGGCCATCTGCTGGCTCATCTGGGCCTCCACCGCCTCGATGACAGACGCCCGCATCTGGGCCATCTGTCTGTTGGTGATGGACCTGCCCAAGATAAGGCCAAGGCCAAAGACAAAGGGGATCATGGCTGCAGTAGCCAGCAATACACGCCAGCCGACCCTTCGTATGGCCCTGTAAGGTCCGAGCCCGAGGGCCTCTATCGCCTGCGGATGGGACTGTTGCCATTTGGCAAAGTCCGGCACTGGCATGAAATCGGGTCTAGTCTTGATGATAGCCTCGTCCAACCAATCTCTTTCTGACCTATCCATATTAGCACCCTAATCAAAACCCAGTTGTCTTAGCCTGCGTTCCAGCATCCTCCTGGCCCTGAAGAGCCTGCCTTTTATCCTGTCTATGGAGATCCCTAGGACATGGTGGATCTGTTGGTAACTAAGCTGGTTGTAATAGAACAACACTATGATCTGCCTGTACATCACAGGCAATCCAGCTACCGCCAACCTTACTGCCTCTTGGCCATGTTCTGGTGGGTCTAAATACAAGCCTTGCCTGCCAGTTGCTGCCAGGTCAACGCTGCTGGATCTAGCCCTCAAGATCCTGTAGGCCTGATTCTTGCAGATCCTGCCTAGCCAGGCTGCAAACCTGTCGGGTCTTCGGAGGTCTGCCATCCTCGAGCATGCAACGGCAAAGGCCTCCTGGGCAGCATCCTCTGCAAGGTCCTTGTCTAACAGGATCGCGTAGGCCAGCCAGACCATCTGGGCATAGTATCGCTGGTACAGCCTTCCGAAGGCCTCTACAGACCCGGCCTGGGCTGTCTGAACCAATATCAGTTCATCATTTCCGTGCAACAGGTCCACCGGTCTTGGACCCAGCCTAATCCTTCACCTAGGTAGAGCACCGAAACTATCTGTTTGTGCGCAGGTTGTTGACAGGAAACCCCCATCCACCTAGCATAGTGGCCCGATGACTGACTGTATCATATTGGTCAAGCAGGTACCTGACGTCAGTCAGGTCACGGACCAGGCATTCGATCCACAGACCGGCAACCTGGTCCGCAGCCGCCTGCCAAACGTAATCAATGAGCTGGATACACATGCCCTCGCACTTGCCCACCAGGTCAGGAGACTGTCTGGTGGGGGCCGCCTGATAGGTGTGAGCATGGGGCCTCCCAGTGCTGAGGAGGTCCTCAGATACTGTCTGGCAAGGGGTGTAGATAATGCGGTCTTGTTGACGGACAAGGCCCTTGCTGGTGCAGATACGGCTGCTACTGCAAATCCCCTTGCCTATGCCATCAGGAGGATCGTAGCCGAGCTACTGGGCGGCACAAAGGACTTTCTAGTCATCACGGGTATGCAATCGGTAGATGGCGATACTGCCCAGGTCCCTCCACAGATAGCAGAGGAATTGGGCCTGCCCTGCATAGCATATGTCACGGACGTGGCTATGGTAGGTGGTGCCCTGCGGTTCAGCCAGATCATAAGTGGCGGCACCAGGGTAGTACAGCCAAAGGCATTGCCTGCAGTGGTAACCGTGGCAAACTACCCATACCCTCCATTTGCAAGCTTTGCAGCCTCAAGGTGGGCCAATAAGGCCAAGATCACAACATGGGGGGCGGACGACATCAAGGCTAACCTTATAGGCATTGCTGGATCTAAGACCACCGTCATAAGGGTCTTTCCCCCTGAGCCCACAAAGAGGATGAGGGTAGCATTGACCGATGTCAAAGGGCTGGCAAGGGTCCTGATCGATTCTCTGAAGGCAAGGCCGCCGCAGACCAGCCAGGCTGGGGCCAGTACCTATAGACTGCCAAGGCGTAGGTCGAGCCTGCTTGAGAGGGTCTTTGAGGCAACAGAACGAGATCAGCAGGATTATAAGCTGGTCGCAGAAGTACTCGCCAGCCTTGGGACAGCAGACCCAACCAGGGCAGGACCAAGTACTGTAGCGGCCATCGTTCATGGTTCGAATGGCAGGCTCAATGAGGCTGCAGCCCAGGAGCTCTTGGCCGGCCTGATGGCCGCCGAACCGGCATTTCAGGGTCCAGTATGGGTAATAGGCGAGTATGATTCCAGTGCCCTCCATCCATCCACATACGAGTTGCTCGGCAAGGCAAGGCAGTTGGCCAACGACCTGGAGGTAGAGGCCTGGGTGTGTGTCGCAGGCCACAGGTTAGATGGAGACTGGCACCAGCTCATAGAGGCAGGGGCAGATAGGGTGATCCTTGTGGATCATCCAATCCTATCAACGTTCGAGCCACTGGCGTACAGGAAGGCCATCGCCCAGGTAATAGGCAATTACTGGCCCCAGATCGTCATCTTCTCTGCAACCGCACAGGGCAGGGTCCTTGCACCCATGGTGGCTTACAGGCTTGGATGCGGTCTGACGGCAGATTGTACGGGCCTGGAGATACGCGACATATCCCGCAAGGGTCAGATAGGCCTGCTCCTCCAGACAAGGCCTGCACTAGGCGGCAATGTCATGGCCACTATAAGGACCAAGAATTCTCGCTGCCAGATGGCTACAATAAGGCCTGGTGTCATGGCAAGGCTGCCTGCCGATCCCAATAGGAAGGGCAGGATCGTCCGATTCCAGCCGGATATCTCCGAGCAGGACATAGGCTGCAAGACACTAGAGCTCTACAGATCCGATAAGAAGGTGGACTTTGATGTGGACATCATAGTCAGCGGGGGCAGGGGCCTGCAGAGTCAGGCCCAATATCAGCAGATCATTGACGGCCTTTGTGGGCACATAGCCAGTTGCCTTAGGGCGAAGGTGCAGCGTGGCGGATCCAGGGCAGCGGTAGAGAGGGGCCTTGTGGATCGGGCGTATCAGATAGGTCAGACAGGGACCTCTGTTGCACCGAAGGTCTACCTTGCGTTGGGCATATCCGGAGCAATACAACACATGATCGGCGTATCCAAGGCCCAGACCATCATCGCAATAAACAGTGACCCGCATGCCCCGATCCTGAAGGCCTGCGACTACTACATGGTTGGACCTGTGGAGCATGTGGTGCCTCGCCTGATCGATGCGTTGAGCTCTGCGGCAAAGGGGGATGAGCATGCCTGATCTGACCGCCTTTGATCATGTAGAGGTCTTGATCGTTGGTGCTGGGCCTGCAGGCCTTGCTGCAGCCATAAGGCTCAAGTGCCTCAGGCCGGATCTGGAGGTATGCGTGATAGAGAAGGCTGCAGGGCTCGGTCAACACAACCTCTCAGGTGCGGTCCTGGAGCCAGGACCGCTGTTCTCGCTGCTGGACGAGGCCGCCCCTGGCTGGCAAGACAGCCCTGCTGGTGCACAGCTACTGGCCAGGCCTGTCAGGAAGGATCAGATCCTATGGTTGCCCAATAGAAAGAGGGCATTAGAGGTGCAATGGGCCTTGCAGGTGGCCAAGGGGCTTGGCCTTTGCCTTGGCCAGATGATACATCTAGGGGACTATACGATCTCCATCAGCGAGCTGACCAGATACCTTGGTCATGTTGCCACCAGCCTGGGCGTGGAGGTGATGACCGGCTTTGCCGCAAGGCAGATCGTATATGATGACCGCAATGGCCTTGTAATAGGTGTAGGGCTCGTTGATCAGGGCCTGGACAAGGGCGTCAGGCCTCAGCAGAACTATCTGGAAGGTCAGACCGTTGGCCTGAAGATGTGCCTGTTGGCAGAGGGCTGCGATGGCCTACTGACAGAGCAATTGGTCCAACAGGCCGGCCTGCGAAGGATCTCATGCCAGTTGTTCTCCATAGGTGTCAAGGAGCTGGTAAAGGTCTCGCCACAGCAATACGAAGGGTTTGGGCCCGATCGTGTGGTACACGCACTTGGTTATCCATTGTGGAGACCAGTCATTGGGCCGGGCATGTTTGGAGGTGGCATCATCTACCCTGGCCCTGCAGGGCACATCGCTGTGGGTATGATCGTAGGCCTGGACTGGAAGTACAAGGACTTCAATCCGCAGGATGCCCTGACCTTGTTCAAAGGGCATCCCTTTGTCCACCAGTTTATAAATGGCGGCCAGGTGGTCGAGGCTGGGGCCAAGATGATCCCGGAGGGTGGTCTGTTGGCAATACCCAGGGACCCAGCCAGTGGGGCTATAGGCAAGGGCAACT
This sequence comes from Sedimentisphaerales bacterium, assembly GCA_029907605.1. GTDB lineage: Bacteria > Planctomycetota > Phycisphaerae > Sedimentisphaerales > Anaerobacaceae > DTPU01. The sequence continues at coordinate 2,020 of JARYLO010000016.1, read as the reverse complement.
GTATGATCCTTGGCGACAGTGCCGGGTTTGTGAATATGTTAAAGATAAAGGGACTCCATAATGCGGTACTATCCGGCATGGCCGCTGCCCAGGCCGTAGCGGATTGCCTTGAAGAACCCTCCAGGGCTGCTGTCCGCTATACGGAATTGATCCACAGATCGCCGGTCTACAAGGAGATGTGGTCTGCCAGGCGATTCAGACACACGATAGCTAGATTGGGACCGCTGATCGGTATGCCGCTTTCGGTCCTAGATGGGCTATTACCTGCATGGGTGGTAGAGGAGGACTACAAGGCGACTACCACGGCTGCGTATCCTTTGCGTCCAGGCAGGCCTTTTGACAAGGACTCCTTTGTGGCAATGGCAGGCTCTAGTCACAGGGAGGATCAGCCATGTCACCTTTTGATACAAGATCCCTCGATCTGTAAGGAGATATGCCAACCTAGGCTAAATGGGCCCTGTGTGACCTTCTGTCCGGCAGGCGTTTATGAGCAGATAGATGGTCTGGTCAGGCCTGCCAATCCGTCCAATTGTCTGCATTGCAAGACCTGTCAAAGGAAATGCCCATTCAACAATATCCGCTGGGTAACCCCCGAAGGGGGTGGTGGGGTCAGATACAAGAGGATGTAAGTAGGCTATTGACAAATCAAGATCTCGTGATAGATTAATAATCACTCATGGAGGAGGTAGGCAGTTGGGGCTTGCCTCTCTTATCGGCTATAGTGCGGCGGGCCTGATATGCCGCAAGAAGGAGCGTTCTTTATGCAAAGGACAAGGAAGGGTCTGCAAAGGCATCTGGAATCCATCCTCGGTCAAGTCTGCCCCGATATCATGGCGATAAGGCCTGAAACACTACGCAACTGCCAGGATACAAGGCCAACAGACCCAAGCTGCCATGTCGGAGGGGTGTTGGATCGGTTGCTAGCCAGTACCAGCGGCCAGGCTGCGGGCTAGGGGGCTGCGGATCTAGCCAGCCTGTAGATGTGAACTGCGTATGGGTCAAACCTATCGCTGAAGGTGCCTGAATCCATCCTTAGGTTTCGGCCCTCCGCGAGGACATCTACGACTGGTTGGTATTGGGCTGGGTCGATCTTGAAGCAGGCCATCGTGGAGTAGTTTCTCATTGCGACAGCGAATATGTAGAGGTGCAGGCCTGTAGACCTGACCATAGTATCTACAGGCACATTTGGGTCAGAGGTCGTTACTACTAGATCGACGTCATTGGTATCTGGCTGATTGATTACTGGGGCAAGTTCAAGTATTTGGCGGTTTATCTGCGAGACGGCCTGTGACATCTCTGGATCTGCAAGCAGGCCTGCCTCTATGAACCTTGGCGCAAAGACATGCACGAAGTAGATCAGGCCTCGCGAGCCGTGAATGATACTCATCCAGACCTCTGCCTTTACCTCCTGGGGGCTTGGCCTGCGTCCTTGCTGGCCGATCTTGGTACACTCGATGCAATTCCAGATGACCTTTTGCCCATTTGTCCATTGGATCAATCGGTCTACACCAAAGGCGACCAGCCAAAGCCTATCCTTGACCTGCAGGTTGTCCGAGTTTGCCGGGTATATGTCGAATGAGATGATGTCTGCGGCCTTTGCATACTCCAGATAATCCTCCGGGTGGCCGGTCCTGACACCGCGGCCATACCATCCGTCCCAGGCCACACCTTGGCCAAGGTTCAATAGGACCGGTCTTGATGGGTCCAGGTGCCTTATCCCCTCGTAGTCCCTGATGACCTGAGCTGGAGGTATTGGAGGGCCATATCCGCCGTTTGGATCTGGCTGTGCGTTATCTGGTTCATCCCCATGCATCCAGCCTATGATCAGCGGGTCATCGATGTGTGCAAGTCCGATCTCATTCATCTGGCAGATCACCCTCATGCCCGCTGCCCTGAGTTGGGCCAGTTGGGCCTCTGTCGGTCCCTTCCACAGGCCTACATAGGTATTAAAACCAAGGGCCTTGTATCTGGCTGCATTGGCCGGTGACTGGAGCCAGACCGCAATTGGAAAGAAGCATGG
>JARYLO010000169.1 GCA_029907605.1 Sedimentisphaerales bacterium | reverse complement strand
TGTCAGACCCCAAGGCTATCCGGTCTATCATGATCCCATCCATGTCCGCCTTTGACCTGGCTATCCGTTCCAACAAGACCAGGACCAATAATCGATCCTTGTGCCATTGGCTGGCAGACTCCAGGTCCTTCAACCTTTGATCGACCATCCTTGCCAACAGCGGTCCAAAGGACCTTGCATGCTGGCCAGGCAGGGCCTGTCTGACCATGGCGTGGATCTGCTGTTCCAACCTGGCCTGTTCGGACCTCAGTGCCGCCCGCTCGCCCAACAAGGCCACCAACAGGCCGACCATAATGATACAGGCCAATACAAAGGACCTGACCAACTCCCTACCCGTCAGTTCCTTGCGGCCATTTTCTGCTGTGACCAAGAGGTTCGTTCCTGTCGAACCGCTGATCAATAGCCTTAATGCAAGTCCCTCTGCTACCAATAGGTCGGTTGAAAGGTCGGTCTGTTCACACCTAACCCTTGCAGCAGGGTCTATCGCCATTGCCTCTATACCCAGGTGCGACTGGATCGCCTTTCTTACAGACAATGGATCATGGCCGCAGGAGCCCAGGTAGATCTGTACCTTCGGGTCGATATGTCCCATGTAGACCCGTTGATAGGTCGCCTTCAGCAGACCTACCAGCCGGACGATCGGCCCATGATCAGGGGCCCAAGGGGTATTGCGGACATAGAGTATCTGGCCGTCCTCCACAACCAGGATGGTCATATAAGAACCGGTTTGATGACAGACCAGCACCTTTCCTTCACCTGCCTGAGGGTGGTTGGCAAGGACCGCAGTCCAGATCGCAAAGGCAGGCGCATCCATCAAGGCCACCCTGGCCGAACCTACAAGCATCAGTAAGCCCTTGATTGCAGACCTGGCAGCCCCAACCGCTATGACACGGTCTGACTGCACGGTCCTGGCCAAGACCAGCTCCTCTTGGGGGATCGGGATCAGGTCCGGGGGTCTGTCTTGGTCCCTCGACAAGGCCCTGTAATAGACCTGGTTAGGGGCAAGGCACAGGGCAATAGGGCTGGGCAGGTCCAGACCTGCCGATGCCTTGATATGCGCGAGGACCTCACCGGGCTGGTCTGTGCTCCGCCTCATAGGACAGATCACAGCGGTCTCGACCTGCAGGCCATGTCCGCTGCTGGCCACCTGTGCCAGCCTGATCGAGTCCTCCAGTACCTCTATACCGATCGCCCTCTTCATGACCTACCAATCACATTGTTCCCAATACCCCAATACATCGACCTTCCCAGCCGAGGGGTTTGGATGGAGGATGGCACAGACCCGCCTGGCCAGGCCTTTGGCGTGGCCGACCGACCTGACCCTAAGATAAAGGCCCTCTTGTGCGGACGTGCTGAGATACCGAAGCTCTGCTCCTTTGGGCAGACCTGCCTCTGGCAGCGGATCAAGTGGACCTATAGGCCCCTCGGACCTGTCTGCTATGATCCGGTCTGCAAGCACCTGGTCTGCCAGACAAGACCTCAGAACAACTGGATCTGCGACATTGGGGTCGATCTGGCCATCCCCATACACGGTCAGGTAGCGGATCAAGGCGTCCAAGACCTGCCGATCAAGCCCCTCTATGTTCAGCAGCTCGTCCAAGGAACCGACCGGGCCAGCGGACCCAGGCCTCCTGACCATCCAGGCCAGGATCTGCCCTGCAGCGGCCTGCCCCTGTGGTCCGACCGTCTGTGCAATGCGACTCAATTGCGCAAATCTATCTTGATTGGGCTTGCCATCCGATCCTATCAGGCAGTTTATGTTGAACCTGCCCTGCTCGTCGGAGATCTCAAGATCGCAGGTTCCAAGACCAACAGGGATATTCAATCGCACAGGTCCAGCCATCTTGTCCGTCTGCCACGTAAGGACCAATGCCTTTGCCACCTCCAGGCCTGCCTGGGCACAGCAAAGTGCCTGTGCAGACCTGGTCAGTGCATCTATGGTCCGGACAGACCTGCTGACCTTTGCGCGTGCTGCCAATACAAGGCCTGCCATGGCAGTCAACACAAACAGGACTGCCACTAGCACAAGGCCCCCCTTAGGTCGTCCGCAAGGCATTGCCATCACCTCACATGCCGGTAAGATGTGTCCTGCTGACAGACAGGTGCAGACCGCTCAACATGAAAAGGGCGATCAAGCCCATCATCTACGTCCAGTCGGATCTTGATCAGTTGGGCATTGTCGGATCCTTCCTGCCCTTCAGACCATTGACCTGCATCAAACCATTGAAAGCGCAAGGACCTGACATTGGAAAGCAATGGATACCAGGTTAGGTCCTCCTTGCCAAAGGCCGGGCATTCTGCAGCCAGGAGTTGGCCTTTGGCTGGGTCAAACTGGATACTGACCTTGTATGGACCAGGCCCGCCTTCGCTGATCAGCGGCCTTGAGGTAAGCAACTCCAGATGGGATGGGTCAATCTGGATCTGCTTGGCGGACCTTATGCATGTACAGATCTGGTCCAGGACCAACTCAACCTGTATCTGGCGGTCGATCCGCTGGTTCAGGGCCACGCTAGATCTGGCCACTACCCCAAGGCTGCCAAAGACGATCAAGACCAGCATCCCTGTGATCGAGGCCGCCACCAGGATCTCCACCAGCGTGAACCCAGTCCTAGTTCTATTTGTCTTCATATCCGATCCGTAGAACAGATCACACTCTGCAGGCTCACCAAGGCCGGCCTGCCTGCAGGGCTGACCGTGACGGTTATTGACCTCAATCGGCCTGCCCTTTTTAGACCGGGCAGGTCAAGGTCATCCAGCCTGATCTGCCAACAGTAGGTCCTGCCGTTGATCGTAACGGTCCCCGATAAAGGGGTAGGAAGGCCGGCAATCCTTGCATACCAGATCCTATCGAGTGCGATAGATGTCGCCTCAGTAGCCGATTGGAGCCTCAAGGGCCAGGCCATATTCGCGATATGCAGCCTCAGCAGGCAGACCAAGCCTATGGCCGCTATCGCCAATGCGATCAGGGCCTCCATCATCACTAGCCCAATCGGTGTGCGATGAATCCTACATCTAACCCACATCGCAGATCCCTTAACCGAGACCTTGGTTGAGGCCAAATACAGGCAACAATACCGCCAAGACGATCCACCCCACGATCACACCCATGATCAACAAGATCACTGGCTCAAGCAGACTGACTGCGAGCCTAGAGGCTATCTGGAGATCCCGCCTATACATCTCTGCAAGCTCCGTAAGCCCGCCTTCAAACGTGCCGGTGTCCTCTGCAATTGCAAGGATGTGGTAGAATAGAGGCGGAAATAGGCCTACGTTACGGACTGCGGCTGCAAGGGGCTGCCCCTCGTAGACCTGGTGCGCAACCAGATCCCAGGCCCTCTTGATCCTGGAGTTGGTCAAGGTATCTGCAGACATCTGCAACGCCCTGGGTAGCGGCAGCCCGGCACCAAGCAGGCTCGAGAGGGTAATTGCCATCTGTGCCAACTGGGCCTTCATGACGAGCCTGCCAACAACTGGCATGGAGATAAGCCATTGATCAAAGGCCTGCCTTCCATGCTGCGTGCTGCAAAACGCCAGGAGGCCCACGATCAATCCAAGGCCACCTGCGGCAAAACCCAGCCAATAGTCTCGCAATAGATGCCCAATACACATCAGCACCCTTGTAGGCCATGGGATTGAAAGGTGCATCTGGTCGAAGATCTGCCCAAGTCCGGGAAGGACGTAGGTGAGCATGAATATCACAACTGCCATGGCAACAAGCATCATGAAGGCAGGATATGCGATCGAGCTGATCAATTGCATCTTCAGGTCCTGACCTGCCTCCATCTTCCCTGCAAGATCGATCAGTGCTTGATCTATG
>JARYLO010000168.1 GCA_029907605.1 Sedimentisphaerales bacterium | reverse complement strand
CAGCTAGATGAGTTTAGGATCTACAATCGTGCGTTGAGTGCAGCAGAGGTGCGTTATCTAGCAGGCGATAGGCCGTAAGGCCAAACGCTTGCTAAGTATTTGCCTGCAGCCACGTCAGGAAGTGACGAAGGCCCTTTTCCAAAGGGGTTTTGGGACTGTAACCTAGTTCGTTGGCGGCCTTGGTGATGTCTGCATAGGTACGATCGACATCCCCAGGCTGAGGTGGCAGGTGCTGGCGATTGGCACTCCTACCCATGAGGGCTTCTAGGTAAGCGATCAGGTTATTCACCGAAACAGGATGGGAATTGCCTAGATTGTAGATGCGAAATCCATTACAGCGTTGGATTGCAGCCATAACGCCGTCGATGATGTCATCAATATAGGTAAAATCACGCTGCATTGTCCCATCGCCGTAGATGGGGATGGGTTTATCTTGCAGTATCAGTCTCGCAAACTTGTGGATGGCGAGATCTGGCCGCTGTCTTGGCCCATAGACGGTGAAGAAACGCAGGCAGGTAACACTGATTCCGTGGAGATAGTGGAACGTGTGGCACAATAGTTCGCCAGCCCTCTTTGTTGCTGCATAGGGTGAGATGGGTCTGTCTACATTGTCGTTTTCTGAGAAGGGGATCTTTGGGTTGTTGCCATAGACACTTGAGCTGGAGGCGAATATGAATCTTGGTATGCCATACCGACATGTTGCATCCAGTAATATGGCGGTGCCGTTTAGGTTGACATCTACATATTCCAAGGGATGCTCTATCGATGGCCTAACGCCCGCCTTTGCAGCCAGGTGCACGACTATATCTGGGCGACCCTCCATGGCGAGATCTACCACGGCCCTGTCCCTGATATCGCCTTCCATAAGTCTGAATCTTGGGTCCTGTAGGCAGGTTTGTATGTTTGACCTTTTTACATTGGGATCATAGAACGGGTCGAAGTTGTCGATCCCAGTTACTTCCCAGCCTTCGGCCAACAGACGTTCGGCTAGGTGCGACCCTATGAAGCCAGCGACCCCCGTAACTAGGGCCTTCATCTGGTCTTGCCCTCAGGGTTCACTGCTGGTCTGCCTACGCAGTAGTATTCAAACCCGGCCTTCCTCATGATCAAAGGATCGTAGAGGTTGCGGCCATCAAATACTACTGGCCTGCGGAGCTTCTTGGCGATGATCTCCAGGTCTGGGTTCCTGAATTCCTGCCAATCCGTCAGGACTACAAGGGCGTCTGCACCCTCCAAGGCCTCATAGGCATCGCAGGCCAACCTGAGATCACTACCCAATTCGGCCAACGCAGTTTGGTTTGCGGCAGGGTCATATGCCTTGACGGAAAGGCCTGCCTTTAGGAAGCGTTTTACGCAATACACGGCAGGTGATTCTCTGACATCATCGGTCCTGGCCTTGAAGGCGAGGCCCCAGACCGCAACTGTCACACCATCCTGGCCATGGAAGTAGTCTATTACCTTTCTGCTGAACCAATCGTGTTGGTCTTGGTTGACCTTCTGGACCGCAGAGGCGATGAGCATAGGCAGGCCATGTTGACGGCCTGTATGGACAAGGGCCCTCAGGTCCTTTGGGAAGCAGCTACCACCAAAACCTACACCAGGAAACAGGAATGAGCCTCCTATCCTGTGGTCACTACCCACACCTTGGCGGACCAGCTCTACGTCTGCACCAACCGCCTCGCACAGCAGTGCGATCTCATTCATGAAGGAGATGCGGGTGGCCAGCATGGCATTGGCAGCATACTTGGTCATCTCAGCAGAGAGTGGATCCATAAACAGGATCCGGCTATTTCGCCTCATAAATGGGGCATAGAGTTGGCGGAATATCTCTCTTACCGCAGGGTTGTCCGTGCCCACGATGATCCGGTCCGGGCTCTGGAAGTCCTCTACAGCAGCACCCTCCTTTAGGAACTCTGGGTTACTGACATAATCAAATGGCACGGGCGTTAGGGAGGAGATAAGCTCTTTTATGGTCTTACAGGTACCAACTGGGACGGTGCTCTTTGTGGCAATGATCCTATAGTCCGGCATGCTCTTGCCGATCTGCTGGGCCACTGCCATCACTGCAGACAGGTCTGCAGATCCATCCGCTGCAGATGGAGTACCGACTGCAATAAAGCATATCAAGGACTGTTCCACAGCCTGTTTGATGTCGGTAGTGAAGCGGAGCCTGCCGCGCTTGAGGCCTTGTTGGACTAGCTCGCTCAGGCCTGGCTCATGGATGGGCACAGATCCCTTTGACAGCAACAGGACCTTCTCTTTGTCGCTGTCTACGCAGATGACCTGGTTGCCGCTGTCTGCCAGACATGCACCGGTCACCAGTCCAACGTAACCACTGCCTATCACACATATCTTCATCTATGGCCTCCTGACCGCTGACTGTTTATACGAAGGGGCCTCTATCGGTTCTACCATCCGCATGTCTATATCTACATAAGTTGCCTGGCCAAGCATCTCTACCTGGAGGACCAGCCTTGCCAGGTTCTTGGTCTGTATGATGATACCCTCAAGGCCCATCAATGGGCCTGCAGTGACCCTGCACCATTGTCCTTCTTTGATATACCGGTGTGGCAGCAAGGGCACACCGGACTTGAGTGCCTGTTCGATCTGAGAAAGCTCTGCCACCAGCCTGGCCTGGTCGACCACCTCTATGATACCTGCAACCCTGTTGGTCTTCAGGACCGCAAGTCGGTCCGACTCCGTACCACAGAAGAACAGGTACCCGGAAAAGACCGGTAGGAGTGCCTTGAAGGTCCGGTGGCGATGCCGCCTGATGTTCCATGTCATTGGCAGGAAGTATGATACCTGCCTTGCCAATAGGTCGTGGGCCAGGGCCTTTTCATTGCGGCTTCTTGTGTGTGCAACCCACCAGCGGCCCGTAAACTGGGCTATAGGTGTCCCTGCTGGGAAGGAGATCGGCGGATTATCTGATTCTTTCAACACGGAAAGACCACACCTGGCCCGCTGCAGCAGGCCTAATTCCTGTGCCCCAGTACCGCATGCCCAGGGAACGCCAACTCCCCGCCTTCCATGCCAACACGTTCATAATAGGTCCCTTTTTCACCTGCTGTAGGATGACCAGAAGGTCAAGGTCAAAACGAGATAAACAGTGTATTTTGGGGGTGGTGACTTGTCAAAGGCTTTTGCGGTCCGGCAAACGGCAAGACCGCACCTTAGCGGCCTTGCCGTCACCTGCCAGTGGTGACTCAGAACCGATCCTTAACAAAGTGCGATATAGCTGGCTATTGCCAGTAGCAAGATCCTCCGCTTATTGAGCGTGAATGGGATCCAGAAGTCTCTGTAGAACCGTCTCATCACCCGCTCCTTGCGTCTTGAAGGGCCCCTGGCCCCTCTCGACAGGTTGATTATACAACTCTAAGGCCTCTAGACCAAGAGAAAAGCTGCAGCGTGAACGTAAGGTATTATAGGAAAAGAAGTTGCAGCTAACGAGGTCTGGAGGATAAACCAGCCAGGCGCAGCAGCAAATAGCTTTGACCAGGCGTGTCGGCTGGGATATACTTAGGCATGGCTAACAGACCGTTTAGACTATGGAGATGACCTATGACAGGCCTTGACCAGGTAATACTCGGTTGGACCATCGGCACAACAGAGCTGATCGTACTACTTATAGTGGCCTTGCTCATATGGGGTAGGAGGCTTCCTGAGATAGCCAGGAGCATGGGAAGGAGTGTTTTTGAGTTCAAGAAGGGGCTCCGGGAGGCCGAGCAGGCCAAGCAGGAGATTGCCGATGAGAATGAAGCCTATGAGATTAGAAAGCAGGAAGAGCAAAAGCGGTATGAGTCAGATAGAAATGATAGGATACAAAGGTTCAACGAACAGATGGAAGACTTGAGGAGAAATAATGAAGCAAGGCTCAAAGAAATTG
>JARYLO010000167.1 GCA_029907605.1 Sedimentisphaerales bacterium | reverse complement strand
AGCATCAGCCCAGTTGCGATTGCGGGATACCTCTTGGTACTGATCATACAATCCATCTTATCGGCCAGGATGTTCCAGGTGCATGACAATCACATCCTTGGGCCATCCGTCGGCCTTGCCAGTAACCTCGCCTATTGGGTTTCGCTGCCTGGGGCAATGGACTGCGGCCTTTTTTTTTGAAGAATTACTTCCAATCCTAGGGATCAGGCCAAGATATGATATACGGATGGACGGCATCCTGGACAGGAAAACGAACATGAATTGCGATACAGCCGGACCGCCAGACAGGGCAAGTCAGTTCATTAGCCTGTATATGGCCTATCAGACCAAGATCCGCGGCTACATCCTCTGCCTAGTGGGCAATTGGGCAGACGCTGACGACATACTCCAGCAGACGGCCTTGGTGATGTGGCGGAAGTTCAGACCACCTGAGTCAGATAGACAATTCTTGCATTGGGCCTTGAGGATCGCCCATTACGAGGTCACGAACCACGCACAAAGGAAGGGCAACCACCTGCCGCTGTTCAGCCAGGAGGTGATGGACCAGATAGAGGCCAAGGCTGCGAGGGCCGTTGAGCACCAGGACCTGATCAGTGAGGCATTGCAGGCCTGTATCCGCCTGTTGAGGGAGCGCGATAAGGAACTGTTGCGGCTCAGGTATGAGGTAGGGGCCACGGTTGCTGGCGTTGCCGCCAGCGTTGGTCGCAGTATCGACGCGGTCTACAAGGCCCTCAACAGGATCCATTACCAATTGTTGATCTGCATCAGGCGGAAGTTGGCCCAGACGGAGCAGATATGAACATTCCTACCCCGGTATTACAGCTATTCGGGGATCTGGTTAGTCGCCTAAGGGAAGGTGAGTTGACCAGCCACGAGAAAGTCCAACTGGACGGCCTGCTGCAGCAATATCCTGGATTGCAAGACCTCTATGTCTGGTCTGTGCTCATCTGGCTTGAGCTGCGAACACACCAGCCCCTATCCCAAAAGGCCTGCACTAAGATCTGCACCCAGGTCCAGGAAGGGCCTTGTCAAGAGACGGTTGCGGCCGCGGACATAAAGGCCATCGAGCAGGAGGCCCAGAGGCGCCTGGAGGCATTCCTTGCAGAACAGGCGAGGCTGGCAGGTACTTGTGAACCGCAGCCGAGGACCATCGAGCTACAGTCCATCGCAATAGGTGTTGCCGGTATAGTCCGGAGGGTTTGCAGGGCCGCTGTCAGGACTGCGATAGCTGCAGCGATTGGGCTGATCCTACTTGCCCTGGTGGCCTACCTGCGGACAGGCCCTATCCTGGCCACGGTCACACAGAGCCTGGGGGCAGAGTTGGTAGGAATTAAACATGACCCGATCCACCTCAGGCCTGGCAGATATGCCATGAAGGCAGGATTGGCCAGGATCGCTCTTGGGGATGGGGTAGAGGCCTGTATAGAGGGACCTGCACAGTTCGGTGTCAGGTCTCAAGGAAGGATGCAGCTTCAGTCTGGCAGGCTCTTTGTCAAGGTCAGACTGGATGGTCTTGGGTTTACTGTAGATACCCCTCATGCCAGTATCGTTGACCTTGGGACCTCATTTGGCCTGTATGTCCAGTCAGGCCAGCATAGTGACCTTCATATGTTCAGCGGTATGGCCAAAGTCATGCCCGGGGGCCAGGAGGGCAATGTCCTGATCTGTGCTGGCCAGGCGAATCGTATCAGCAGCCACGGCCGAATCGAGCCGATAGGATTGGATGAGTACGCCTTTGCCCGCAGGTTCTATGCAGCTACTGGCATGGTCTGGCGTGGCCAGCCCCTGGATCTGGCCGATATTATTGGTGGAGGCAACGGCCTAGGTAATGGGCTACTGGGGCAATGGATAGATGTGGGATCAGGTTCGCTTGGGACGACCTATATAATCGCTGGGAGGCAGACCAGGTTGCGGAATGTTACGGACCATCGGTATCATCCAGTCAAGGGCCTGGCGTATGTTGATGGGGTTTTCTCTCCAGATGGTAGCAATGGCCCGATAAAGATCAGTTCTGAGGGCCATATGTGGCAGACCTGCCCCAAGACCTGCGGCTTGTACTTCGAGGACATCTACAATGGCGACTATATCGAGGTCGGGATGTACAGCCATAGACTGATCCTGGCAAACACGGTATATGGGACAAGGACCTATCCGGGTATCGCCGTGCACAGCAATACAGGGATTACCTTCGACATGCAGGCCATCCGGAAGGACGTGCCTGGCCTGCAGATATCGTGTTTTAGGGCCATTTGTGGTATCTCCGAAGATGCGGCCAGGTATGCATCTGAGGTGCCGCAGATACAGGCGGACCTCTGGGTCCTCGTAGATGGTCAGGTCCGCTTCAGTGCTACTGTATCCGTCAGGTCTGGACCTGCGGAGGTCTGCGTAGAGATCGGGCCTGATGAGAGGTTCCTGACCCTTGCCTGCACGGATTCTGATGGGATAGCGAATTACGACTGGGCCGTGTTTGGGGTGCCCAGATTAGAGGTCTTTGAGGCAAATTGAGGTAGTCTTGAAAGGAGGAAATTATGGCAAGCAGAGTGATCAAATATCTGGCGTTGTTAGTGGTGTGTTTGGGGCTTGTCCCAGATGTGTATGCCAGCCTTGTCGCGCACTGGAAGTTCGACGAGGGTGCAGGGAACCTTGCAGCGGACTCAGTAGGCGGTGGCGGCGATGGAACCCTTGTGGGCAACCCTGTCTGGTCCACTGGCAAGATGGGAGGTGGCCTGTGGTTTAGCGGTACTGGCGGTCAGTACATAAGTGTCTCTAGCAATTCGGTCAACCAACTCCGCAGTGCATCCACGTATAGCGTGGCACTGTGGGTATCTATCGAGAAGACTGAGCTGGTCCCGAACAGTGGGGCTGGCATGATCCTGATGCACGGTGAGGGCTGTTCGGCATGGGCCAGTTGGTTCCTAGGTGTAGGTGGTGGGGAGCATGACGCAGCCCGCCAGGAGGGCAACCTCGTCTTTGGCGTGCGGACCTCAAACGGATCAGGGTATACCTCGGTTGCTGCGCCACTGATTCCCAATGACTGGATCCTGGTTGCAGTGACCTACGACGGTCAGACGCTGAGGATGTTCGTCAATGGAATGGAACAGGCTAGTACTACTGCTCAGCAACCCTACAACAATACGAACAACTTCTATATCGGAGGCGATCCCGGTTGTGGGGGTCGTAATTGGTTTGGCGGGGCGATTGATGACCTGCGGATATATGACCATGCACTTTCTGTCGACGAGATAGCTGGCCTTATGGGCAGGATAGGGGCTGCCTCCTCGCCGAACCCACCGAGTGGGGCCACAGACGTGCCTAGAGATGTTATCCTGTCCTGGAGGCCTGGTGCATTCCCTGGTAAGCACGATGTCTACCTGGGTACAGAGATGTCGGATGTGGAGTCGGCCTCCAGATCGGATCCAAAGGGTGTATTGGTGAGCCAGGGTCAGGTCGATAGCAACTTCAGGCCCTCTTCCGTCCTGGTATATGGGCAAAGGTATTATTGGCGGGTAGACGAGGTCAATAACACCGATGGATACATCCACACAGGTGATCTGTGGTCGTTTACAGTTGAGCCTTTTAGTTATCCAGTCAGTCCCATTAGGGCTATGGCCTCGAGCATCTATAGGGCAACCGCCCAACTGAACACAGGTCCAGAGAAGACCATCGACGGCTCTGGCATAAGTGGCGATGCACATGGGACCAATATCGGGGACATGTGGGTAAGTAAATTGGGTGACAAACCCATCTGGATCCAATACGAGTTCGATAAGGTCTACAAGCTGGACCAGCTGTGGGTCTGGAACTCCAACCAGTCGGTAGAGGCCATCGTCGGCTATAGTGCAAAGGACGTGGAGATCGTCTATTCAGAGGATGGCCAGACCTGGAAC
>JARYLO010000166.1 GCA_029907605.1 Sedimentisphaerales bacterium | reverse complement strand
CGACACCAGATTTGAATGCATCGGGGAGTCAGTTCTGGAAACGAACGGCGTACAAGACCAGAGCGGACCGAAGAAATCCAAGGTCTTCTACCACGACATGTGCAATGGGCAATATGGCCTATCGTTGGTCAAGCCAGAAGACGGCATGGCACCACGGGTCTGTATCTGGAGATCATGGAGGGATTGGCTTGAAGACCAGCTTGATGGACCTGGTATCCGGGATCTTATGGTGAGGGAACCTGGCCTTGAGCACAACAGCATGATAGAGCTTCTTTTGAGCGAGGCAAGCGACCTGCGGATCGATGGCACCCAGGACATCATTATGGGCATGCGGGCGGTGGTTGTACGTGGCACAACCAAGCATGGCAGGATTACCCTGTGGGCTGTACGGGCAAAAGGCTTCGTTTTAGCGAAGTGGCAATGGGAGTTAGGACCGAACGATATACTAGATGGAAACAGGACATCGGAAAGGTGGCCTGACTTTAGATTGAGGACAAAATGCTTTGAGGCGCATGAACTGATGGAAGTACAGGGTAGTGAGCACAAGCTTTATTACATACCCAGAAGATTCACGGTGACGGATGATGTGGTTCTTAGGGGCATTTAAGCCAAATGTTCCGGATGGGACGCAGGTGTTTGTTGTAGAGGAGCCAGGCATCCGGTACTTCTGGCGAAACGGAAGGCTAGTACCTGATATGGGAATGCCTACATTTGGTGAGATTGACGAGATTGTTGAGCGTCTTAATGACCATTGAATAATCGATTTAGGATGATATCAAGGTTGTCGTGGGGATTCAGTAGGGCAAAGTCATGCTATCTAGGCAAATAAAGGTTTGTGAAATTTGATTAGAAGTCATCCCAAGACCCTCTGCAGGAGGATAACGATATAAGCGAGTTGAACCATACCGAGGAAGTTCAGCAGATGATATTCGTACCGGACGACCAAGCGATGGAAGTTCTCAAGCCACGCAAAGAGACATTCGATCTTCCGGCGTCTCCGGTAGCGACACAACGGGCGGCCGTCTTGTCTGACAGGATTGCGTCAGCCACGCCGGTGTGGAGCGATCATGTCGACGCCCCGTTCTGTGGCAAGGCAACCGTCCAGTCGGAGGCCTTATCCCCAATGAGCCGCTCGGGAAGCTCGCCTACGAAGCAAGCGTCCAGGGTCGTCTCGACCAGGGTCACTTCATGCGGGCTAGGGCTGGTTGCGCTAAGGGCCAGAGGAAGACCACCAGCGTCTGCAAGGCCCATGATTTTGGTGCCTTTGGTCCGTGTGGTTTTGCCTACACCATCGCCCCCTTTTTCGCCGGAGCAAAGGTGCCGTCGATGAAGCCCTCGCTCAGGTCAATGCCACCGCGATCGCGCAGGTCTTCGGCCAAGGCGGTGAGGATCTTGACCAAGACCCCGACTCGGTCCATTCTTGGAAACGCCGATGGCGGGACTCTTGGGCGGATACCGCGTGGGTAGATCGGCCCAAGGATCGCCGGTTCGTAAAACCCAGAGGATCCCGTTGAGCACCGCGTGGAAATCCTGCGGCGGTCGTCCAGGCGTTCCCGGTTGGGCTTTGGGCTTGGGCAGGTACTCGGCAATCCGTTGCCACTGTTCGTTGGTCAGGTCCATATCCCATATATCGGGCCGCCATTGTGTTTCAATTGAGGTTTTGGGATAGGTTCTAGTAGAATGCGAACGGAAGGCAAGGTATGAATAGCATGAGAGATAGCTTGGCTAGTCTGTTTGGCGGGCGGCAGCACTGTTTGGGATTGCCTGGGCACCGGTGCCGAGGACCATAGAAGTGCCGCTTGCGACTCAATTGTTCTTTGTATTGGCGATGGGATAAACCGGATCGTTTGTGGATTTGACAAGATGTGCGGTGCCTGGTAGTCTGTATACTGTCCGAAGAGGGCAAGAGAAGATGAACGTAGTAAAGGAGATAGTATCGGGCAACAGCTCTCGTGTGGATTCTCCTGGCGGAGGTCTTGCCTTGTGTTCACTTCAGTCAAGAGTGGTAAAGAAGGGAAAGGGGCATCACCATGAAAGACGCCAAGGTTTGGTGGGTGTTAGGCTTGGTCGCCATAGTACTCAGTGCGGGGATTGTCCATGTGGGAAATGCTGGGGAACTGTCGTTTCTGGAGGAGAATCCAGAGCTGAAGGCGAGGTTATTACAATGGGAGCGGGAAGCGCCTGAAGATGTGAAGGAGGAAATAAACATAATTCGGACCGGGGATGCAGAGAGCAGGACTGAGGCAGCGATACGGCTCGCGGAGAAGGGTGAAAGAGCAAAGGGTGCCATTTTGGCATTGTTGGAGACATTGCGAGATCGTACGTCTTTTGTACCGGTGTCAGGGCGTTCTACCAGTCCTGCGGAAGAAGTAACGAAAGCACTTGGAAGGATTGGCAAGGTAGCGGGCGAAGAACTGATTCAAGCTCTGAAGGATCAGGACTGGCATGTCCGCTGGGCAGCGGCTCTGGCGGTGGGACAGATCAGGGACAAGAGAGCGGTAGGAGCACTCATCCAATCCTTGAAGGATTGGCAATGGCGTGTCCGCCGGGTAGCGATGGAGGCGTTGGAGACGATTGATCCAGGCTGGCGACAGACAGACGCGGCCAAGAATGCTGTGCCGGCTTTCATTCGAGCTTTGAAGGATGAAGACGAGTATGTTCGCGAGCTAGGAGCATAGACGCTGGGGAGTCTGGGGGACAAGAGGGCGTTAGAACCTCTTATTCAAACCCTGCAGGATGAGGACCCAGCTGTCCGACAGCAAGCGGCGGAGGCGCTGGAGAAGATAACAGGAAATGACTTCGGGAAGGATTATGACCTATGGATGCAGTGGTGGGAGACTCGGACCAAACGAGAATGATTGGGTCGACCATCAACATCGGTTGGTGGTCCAGGGGCCAGGGGATCTGTTAATGGCAATTGGATAGTTGCAGTAGAGGTGCCCGGTGGGGTCTTGAGCGTGACATTAGCTTAGCAGGCATTTGTTTTTGGTAGAAGCTTGACTTAATTGACTGTTTGTTATTTGAGCAACAAAGCTTGGCCTTAGTGTGTTGGCCCGCAGGACGCGCGAACGGTTGGAGAAGGCCCTGGCCCCAGGGCCGGGCCGGTGGAGTCGCCGAAGGATGATGCCGGGCAAACCGTTTCTGGACCGGTTCGTCGTGACGTGACTGCGGAGGTGCATGAAGTCAAGTTGGGGCCGATTATTGGCCGGCGTAAAGAAATCTTGCAGGTGATCCAGACCTTGGCCCGTCGCACCAAGAACAACCCGGTGTTGGTGGGCGAAGCGGGCGTGGGTAAGACTGCGGAGGCAGAGCCGGAGGCTATTCGCGTGGCGGCTTTCAGCCTGCCGGAGGGGACAGTCCTGAAGCGGTGTTTGATCGTGTCTGGAATGAAGACCTGATCAAGTGTGTGCTCCGCCGGTTGAGAAAGGAATTTCAGACCACTGGCAAGATTTTGCACTATGAGGTCTTTCGCCTGTATGAGGTCTTGCCTATGTTACTACGAGACGTGGCTAGGGAGCTAGGCTTGACGGGGAAGCAGGCTGAGGATTACTTAGTGACGGCCCGGCGTGCATTCCTGCGTCTGCTGGGGGACGAGATTCGAGGTTACGGTGGCAGCTAAATAGGAAGTTGCTGAGTAACTGCGTGAATTGTTTAGTTTTCTGGGGGAAAAGTAGCCGGCGAGAGAGATTCTAGGTTTGCCGTGCAGAGTTTGCGGGTTTTTTGTTCAGTAACTAGTAGTAAGCTTTCGCACTTTTTAGGCGGCTGATGCCAATGGGTTATCAACAAGAACATATCGACCAACCGATGTCTTTATTGAATCTACGATTAAAACAGGGAGGTCGATATGCACATTATTACTTCGACCTGGACCGAGCTCCTTCAACAGTTTTTCCCGGTTTTCGCCGCCCCCGGAGCCGAAATCTTCGCCCAACTGGCCGTCGGCTGGATACTGTGCACAACTCGCCGGACCATAACCGGCATCCTGCCGTTTGCCGATCCTGCGTACAGGCATACTCACGACGCCTACCAC
>JARYLO010000165.1 GCA_029907605.1 Sedimentisphaerales bacterium | reverse complement strand
TATGAAGATCAACTCAAGTGAGGGTGAATCGCAAGCAGCTAGTACTACTCCAATACCCAATTCGGACGATGAGCCTCCGTCCGGTTGTCCCCTAACATCTAAGGTCCAGCCTACCGCCAAGCCAAGCTGGTCCAACGCAAGGTGGAACGACTGGCGGTGGCAGATGGCCCACAGGATCCGCAAGCCAGAGCAACTCTTGGCACTCTTTCCCAGCCTCCAGGCAGGCCCAGACATCAGTGCGGTCGTGGCCAGATATCCGATGGCCATCACCCCCTACTATGCCTCCTTGATACGCAGACCAGAGCCATCGGATCCGATATTCCGTATGGCCGTACCGCAGGTACTGGAATTGCTCGATCCTCCTTTCTTGAGCCCAGATCCGCTTGAGGAAGGCAGGGACATGCCTGTACCTGGAATGGTCCATAGATACAGGGATCGCGTCCTGGTCATAGCGACCACCACATGCTCGACCTATTGTCGACACTGCACCAGAAAGCGGGTTGCAGGTGCAAGGGAGTGCACCATCAGTAGGAGGCGACTTGAACAGGTGACCAACTACCTGACCGCTCACCCTGAGGTCAAGGATGTGATCATCTCTGGTGGGGATCCGCTGACCATGTCCACAGAGCAGTTACAGGCGGTCCTGGCCGCGATCAGGGCAGTGCAGAGCGTGGAGGTTATGCGCATCGGAACGAGGGTACCGGTGGTCTTACCACAGCGGATAACCGACGAACTGTGCCAGATGCTCAAGCGATACCACCCGATCTGGATCAACACCCACTTTAACCACCCGCATGAACTTACACAAGAGGCGGCCACTGCATGCGCCAGATTGGCCGATGCGGGCATACCATTGGGCAACCAGTCGGTCTTGCTAAGGGGTGTAAATGACAATCCTCAGGTCATGGAGCAGTTGTGTAGCGGCCTGATCAGGATGCGGGTCAGACCCTACTACCTGTACCAATGCGACCTGGTCAAGGGTGTCGAACACTTCCGCACCCCAGTATCTAGGGGCATTGAGATCATGGAGTATCTCCGCGGCAGGGTCAGTGGTATGGCGATCCCATTGTTCGTGGTGGATGCCCCACACGGTGGCGGCAAGATACCAGTCCTGCCATCCTATGTGGTATCGCAAAGCCCCAGCCACACGGTACTTCGAAACTATGAGGGCATGCTCATATCCTACCCAGAACCGCGAGACCGATGGGAGCCTGCCAACCGCACGCAGGATCAGGTCGGATCTGGTGGCGTCTGGGGCCTTTGCGCAGGGCATTCCACATGGCTGCAACCTGCTACTAGTGACAGGCTCGCCAGGCGAAGATACATACAAGACCCACAGGTGGAACTGACCGAGTTGGACCGGTAATAGGGCAGATCCCTTTCCAGCATGACCAATAGACTCAAGATAGCCCTGGTCTATGACCTTAGGGATGACTATCTAGCACAAGGCCTCAGCCACGAGCAGGTGGCAGAGTTTGATAGCCCTGCCACCATAGAGGCCCTGGCAGGTGCCATCGGACGCTTAGGCCACAGTGTGGAGAAGGTCGGCAACGGCCTTGAACTGACAAGGAGGCTGGTGGCAGGAGATCGCTGGGACCTGGTCTTTAATATAGCTGAAGGTATGGGCGGCCGTAGCCGTGAGGCACAGGTCCCAGCCGTGCTCGAACTGTTTGGATTGCGTTATACCTTCTCTGATCCGCTTGTCTGTGCCATTACATTAGATAAGCCCATGACAAAGCGTGTCCTGCTATCAGCCGGCCTCCCTACCCCTAGGTTCGCTGTGGCAGAACAGATGGAGGACCTGAGGGATCTGGATCTGGAGTTCCCTCTATTTGTCAAGCCTGCACATGAAGGGACAGGCAAGGGCATCGATGCCGATTCACAGGTTAGGAGCCCTGGCCAACTGCAGGCCTGTTGTCTGAGGATCTGGCAGCGATTCAGGCAGCCGGTCTTGATAGAGGAATACCTACCTGGCAGGGAGTTCACATCCGCAGTCCTTGGCACGGGCCGCGATGCATATGCCCTCGGGACCATCGAGATCAGGGTTAGGCCCGATGCCCCACAAAAGGATTATGGCTTTCAGGCAAAGGAACAATGCGAGCAGTTCGTCGACTACCTGCCTGTGCCGCAGCGGGACCTGCGGGCCCAGTTGGAGGAACTTGCCTTGAAGGTCCACAGGCTACTAGGCTGTCGTGATGCATCGAGGGTGGATATTAGGCTCGACAATTCAGGCAGGCCGTCTATCTTGGAGATCAATCCGCTACCAGGACTGCACCCGACCCATTCTGATCTCCCAATGATCGCTAGTTATCAAGGGCTCTGCTATGATGACTTGATTGGGCGGATCATAGAAAGTGCAATGGTCCGCTAGGAACGATCATGTCCGGCAACAGGCATGTATTGATACTGTATAACGAGCCACGGCCGGGGACATTTCATGACAGCGATAAGGGTGTCCTTGATGAGGTGAGGGCGGTCTGCGACGCATTGGACGCACTAGCCCTGGATCACAGGTCTGCATCTGTCCGGAGGCTAGAGGATGTAATCGCAATACTGAGCGGCGCAGATGAACAGATCGTCTTCAACCTGGTGGAGGGCCTGTGGTCTAGTCCTGAGGACTATAACTATGTGCCCTCGATCGTCACCGCCTTTGGTAAGGCCTGTACCGGTAACCAGACACCTGGCATGCTCCTCGCCCACGACAAGTGGTGGTCAAAGGGTATCCTCCGTACCTGCGGCCTGAGCTGTCCTAAGGCGGTTAAGCTCGAACCAGGAGAACCTACGCCTTCCTGCCTGTTTGATGGTCCATACATAGTCAAGCCAGTCAGGTCTGACGCAAGCGAAGGGTTAGATAGCCAAAACGTAGTGGCCAGTCCTGCAGATCTGCCCAAGATCCTAGAGATGGTCTGGACTACTACCGGCCAGGCTGCCTTGGTGGAACAGTTCATAGAAGGCAGGGAGATCAATGTCTCCATCCTTTGGGACAAGGACAAGGCCAGGGTGCTCCCCATAGCAGAGATAGTCTTTCAAGGATATGGACCTGACATACCAAAGATCGTGGGATACAGGGCGAAGTGGGTCCCTGGTAGCTTC
The DNA here is from genome assembly GCA_029907605.1 of Sedimentisphaerales bacterium. Taxonomy (GTDB): domain Bacteria; phylum Planctomycetota; class Phycisphaerae; order Sedimentisphaerales; family Anaerobacaceae; genus DTPU01. The sequence continues at coordinate 1,092 of JARYLO010000165.1, read as the reverse complement.
GAATACGAAAACACCATCCCAGTCATACCTGCCAAGCTAGATCAAGAGACCGCCACTGAGATCGCACATGCTAGCCTTGAGGCATGCAGACAACTTGCCTGTTACGATTACTGTAGGGTGGATATAAGGCTCGATAAGGATGGAGTTCCCTTTGTCCTGGAGGTAAACCCAAATCCAGATATATCACCTCAGGCAGGCCTGATGGCCGCGTGCACCCAGGCAGGCATAGATATGGTCCGGTTCGTCCAGCTGTGTCTAGATAATGCATTGTGGCGTCAGGAAAGGAACCAGACGAGCACAGCTCCGATCGAGACCCAAACGGTAGACCACTTTGAGATCCGCAAATCCGTTGCCTCAGATCGCGACCAGATCATCGAGATCTTGGTACAGGGGAAGGTCTTCAGGCCAGATGAGATAGGGGTTGCCAAGGAGGTCTTGGATGCAGCCCTGGCAGGTGATAGGTCTTATGAATCCTTCGTGGCTGCAGACCACCGTCATGTCCTTGGCTGGATCTGCTTTGGCCCTACGCCATGTACGATCGGGACATTTGATATATACTGGCTTGTCGTCAGACCAACGACCCAAGCCAAAGGCATAGGAAGGGCCTTGGTCGCTTTTGCTGAGCGACTCCTAAGCACACAGCCAGCGAGGATGATCGTGATAGAGACCTCTAGTCGACAGTCCTATCTGCCTGCAAGGCAATTCTATATGAGGCTTGGCTATAAACAGACAGGATGCATCCTGGATTTCTATGGCCCGGGCGATCATAAGCTCATCTATACAAAGACACTTGCAAAAGGCTAGCCGCCAAGCCGCCTGATCTCGTCCTGACAGAGTTCCTTCTGCGCTAGATCGCAAAGTAGTCCCTGGGCCTGCTTGAGATAAGAGAGGGCCTTCTGTGGGTCACCCAGATAGCGAGAATAGAGCAGGCCTACCATCAGCATCACCTGTTCGGCCTGCGGTGATGTGCCATAGTGCCTTATGTACTTCTCATAGGCCAAGGCCGCCTCGCGGTGCTGGCCATTGCTTGCAAGGAAGTTTGCAATGTCTAGCAAGGCCTGCCTGCCGATTACCTGGTCCTGATCTACGGCG
>JARYLO010000164.1 GCA_029907605.1 Sedimentisphaerales bacterium | reverse complement strand
CAAACTCAAACATGCCAAGGCTATTCCATGTCTGGCCATCCTCTGAATAGAGGATCTCCACATCCTTGGCACCCCAGCCGATCAGGGCCTCCATGGCCTGGTTGGAGTTCCACACCCAAACCTTGTCTAGTTTATAGACCTTATCGAACTCGTACTGGATCCAGATGGGGGTTAGGCCTGGTCTGCTGATCCACATCTCGCTGGTGCCAGTGCCGTGCTGATCTCCCTTCATGCCGGAGCCATCGATGGTCTTCTCTGGACCTGTGTTTACCGCAGCCGTACTCCTGTAGATGCTTGAGGCGGTTGCGGCAATAGGTGTGACTGGGTAGCTGAGGGGTTCTACCACAAAGGTCCAGACATAGCCTTTGTGTATAGTGGCATCAGGTGTGGAGTTGACCTCATCTACACGCCAGTAGTACTGCTGGCCGTATGAAAGCAGGGTAGAAGGCTTGAATGTGGATGAGGTCTGGCCCTTGCTGACCAGGACGCCCTTTGGATCACTGCGGGTGGCAGTGTTGACGTCCTCAAGGGAGGTGCCGAGATAAACATCGTGCGTACCAGGGTACATCCCTGGGGTCCAGCTCAGGGTCGTGTCTCGCGGGACATCAGTAGCCCTATCCCCTGGGACAGGCGATGAGGCCAGCTCTGCGGCCGCCCCTTGCATCAGTGGCGGGATCTGGTCGGCGGGTAGGGCCGTGTCAAAGACCTTGATGTCGTCGATCACAGAGGCCGCGCCATTGGTCATCCCGATATAGTCTATGGTCTTGTAACCAAACCGTGGATTTGGGTGCAGGCTCGGGAACCCACCTAGGCCGGTGGCAGTGGCCCTCTGCTCTCCATTAAAGTAAAACACAGCCGTCCCGCCGTTATATTGCCAGGTGACGGCCACATGATACCAAGTTCCAGCCTGGATGTTACCTGCTGCAGGGATCTCGACGTTCTGGAAGTCGGCATCGGTTACGTCCTCGAAATAGAAGCCAAAGTTCTCGGGTCCCATATTCGTATCTGTGGAGCCCTTGCCTATAAAGAAGTAGATCGTACCGTAGCTGGCGTCAAAGAGCCTATAGTCAGATGGGCTTGAACCGCTCCAGTCCGGCTTGAACCAGAAGGCCAGGGTGCCTGCAGGTCCCAATACACTACCTGGGATCTCGACGTAGGCCTCGGTCCCATCCATGTAGACCCCATTGCCATACCGACCTGTGGTGCGGGTGGCCTTGCCGCCGAGGGTCCCGTGGTTACCATTCCCGCTGGAGTCTATGGCAACGGTCCCACCCCCCTCATCCAGTCGCCACCAGCCCACCAGGCTGGAAAAGGCGGTGTTTGCCAGAATCAGTGATACACAGACGATCAGTGAGACTACCTTCTTTGTGCCCATAATTCACCTCTAACAATGCTGAAATGGATACCTGTTGAGAGACGCAGATGGCCAGGCTGCCTGAGGTACAGATGACTGCTCTCAACATGCCTGGGCCAGGTTTACGCATGGCTCCTCCAAAGGACCAACTTCTAGAGACGCATTATAACCTCACGTAATAGTATCGTCATCCCTATCCTGGATGTCAATAGGCTAAAAGTGACCGAATCTTAACCAATAGTCACCTTTCCACGCCCCTATAGCTGCCTTTGGCCTTTGCCGGGCCGTTTTGCAGGGGCCAGATTCAATTGTATCTTTTCCATTGGAGTTGGCAAACAGTCAGCCAAGGTCTGGAAAACGAAGGTCATTATTGAGGAGGAACCAAAATGAAGACAAGAAAGGGCTTTACATTGGTAGAGATACTGATCGTCGTGGTGATCCTGGGGATTCTTGCGGCGATCGTGATACCGCAATTCACTGAGGCCAGCACCGAGGCAAAGGCCTCAAGGGCCGCGAGTGATCTGCAGATGCTGAGATCCCAGATTGAATTGTACAAAGTGCAGCATAATGATACACCTCCACCCTTCGACTACTTTGAAGCCGCCCTGACGAAGTGTTCCGCCGCGGATGCCAGTGCCGAAGATGACTTTGAAGACCGTACGCTGGACAACAGGGACACGCATCCATACGGTCCGTACATGCACAAGATACCAATCAACCCGTTCAGGAACAGCAAAAATGTGGTTCCCGGTGAAGACGACGGATCGGCTGGGTGGGTCTACGACGAGACAACAGGAGCGATATACCTGGCGAACGATCGGGACAAGGATGATATTCCCACCGAGCTAGACGACGACGAGCTACAGCAGTAGGAAGACCCTCGGGCTGCTGGTCGTACCAGCGGAGCTCGCCGAGTGGGCAAAAAGTTTGGGATAGTCACCCCGGCTGACTTGCCAATCCGTGCAAGTCAGCCTTTTTCTTGGGATGGCGGTGAGGAGGGCATACTATGGAACGGATAAAGGGCTTTACGCTGGTAGAGATACTGATCGTGGTGGTCCTCTTGGGGATCCTTGCTGCGATCGTGATACCAACGGTCTCACAGGGGGCAGTTGAGGCCAAGCGGTCTGCACTGATCTCGGACGTGCAGTTGTTGAGGCGTTTTATACTGGTGTACAAGGCCCAGCACCTAGAGGTGCCACCTGGGGTTCCAAATAACCACGATTCACCGGAGCAGGCCTTCTTTGAGCAGGCTACCATGGCCAGTAATGCCGAAGGCCAGACTGCCACGCCTGGTACAGGTGGATACGATAGAGGACCTTATCTGTCAAAGGTGCCCTGCAACCCATTCAATGGGCTCAATAAGATAGAGTTCGTGGAGGAATTCTCTAGCGGCGATGACAGCCATGGTTGGCAATATAAGGTCGCAACTGGCCAGATCAGGGCCGACACTGCAGGATATGAAGACTATTGAAACGAAGGCATGGATCAAACCTTGATCCTTACCAGACCATGCCCTGGTCAGGCCCTTATTGCTGTACCAGGGTGGGCTGGATGCCGATATCAGTAATGGCTGGCCACAGGCCGGCTAAACGTCTTGGAGGTAGGGCCATGTCAGCACGGGTACACAGGGTAATAACCAAGAGGCCAGTTCCAGGCCTCACTCTGGTAGAGCTGATGATGGTGATCGTGCTGCTGGCCATTGCAGCGATGTTGGCAGTCCCGATGTTAGGGTCATCGGCGGTCTCAAAGGTCCAGGCAGCAGCCCAGGCACTGACCAGTGACCTTGAGTACGCCAGGAACCTGGCCATGACGCATGGCCGGATCTATGCGGTGTGCTTTGACCTCAACGAGCCGCACTCTTACAAGATCCAGGATCCGGCCGGCCAGGTCATCGAGCATCCGGTCAACAAGGGGCCATACCTGGTCCGCTTTGCAGGACCCCTGGATGGTGTCAGGTTTGCACAGGTAAACATAGCAGGGACCTGCCAGGTGAGGTTCGACCACACAGGTAGGCCTTATGACGGCAGTGGCCAGGGGCTGGAGGCCAGCGGTCTGATAACGTTGCAGATAGGTCGGTTCTCTGAGACGGTCGAGATAGAGCCTGAGACAGGGTTTATCAGGATAAGGTGAGGATGTTCTGGAGAAGGTGGCAATCCGGTGACTATGGGCCCATAGGCATCGATCTTGGCAGGGCCCAAGTCAAGCTGATCCAATTGGAAGGACCAGGGGGCAGGGTCTTTAGATCTAGGTGCGAGGCGATCCCTAGGCCAGACTATGCGGAAGATCAGGCCTGTCTTGCGGATCTGTTGGGCCGGATGGCCCGCAAGGGCGGATTCAAGGGCAACAAGGTTGTTTGCGGCCTGGGTGCAGGCGACCTGCGGATTACCTCTGTGCGGGTACCTGATTGCCCACCTGATCAGGTGCCTGAAAGGGTCTTCCGTGAGGTGGCCGGCCTTGGGCTGGATCTAGGTCAATACCAGCTAGGGTTCATCCAGGCTGGGCAGGTGCATCAGCATGGGCAATCTAGACAAGAGGTCATCATACTAGCTGCCAGCAAGGAGGCAATAGACGCAAAGGTCAGGACCCTGGACAGGGCAGGATTGGAGGTGGTTGGGCTAGAGCCAAGCCCATTGGCAATGGTGCGTGCTGCCTACAGGTTGGCTGGCTGTGATGGTGGCCCGATTGCGATTGTAGACGTGGGCCTTGCTTCTACTACCATTGTACTTGCACACGCAGGCCACGTCCGGCTGATAAAGTCCATACCTGCAGGGATCCAGACGTTCATTGCCAGGATCGGCCAGAGGCTTGGTATAGACCTCCAGGAGGCAGGCAGGCTTTATGAAAGGTGGCAGG
>JARYLO010000163.1 GCA_029907605.1 Sedimentisphaerales bacterium | reverse complement strand
CCACCGGTCAGCCTGCGGTCATGAAGGCCTTGTAGGCTTGTCTGGCGTGACCTGCTCGGATACGATAGATGCCTTGAATTAGCTATCTGCGGATTGGTTATGCAAAACGAATTACCAAAGACTTACGAACCTAGGTCAATTGAACAGGAGGTGGCCAGGCTCTGGGAGTCAGGCCCATATTTTCACGCCGAACCACCAAGGGATGGCCGAAAGACCTTTGTGATCGTCATCCCGCCTCCCAATGTGACCGCTGCCTTGCACCTTGGCCACGCCTTGAACAATACATTACAGGACATACTCATCAGGTTCAGGCGTATGCAAGGCTATGTTACCCTTTGGATGCCTGGCACGGACCATGCGGGCATAGCCACCCAGACCGTGGTGGAGAAGCGTATCCTTGCAGAGGAGGGCAAACGCAGGGTGGACATGGACCGCGATGAGTTCGTCGCAAGGGTGCAGGCCTGGAAGGATGAGTATGAGGCCGCGATCCTTTCGCAATTGAGGGCAATGGGCTGCTCATGCGATTGGAAGCGGACCAGGTTTACCATGGACCAGGTCTGTGCAAAGGCGGTAAGGTATGCCTTCTTCCTGTTCTTCAAGGACGGTCTGATCTATCGGGGTAAGCGATTGGTCAACTGGGACCCTGCCACCCAGACGGTCCTTGCAGATGATGAGGTCGAATACCAGACGATAGATGGCCACTTTTGGTATCTGAGATATCCGCTGGTTGAACCGGTGCATTATGCCGGCAAGCCCATCGAGTACGTGACAGTGGCAACCACAAGGCCTGAGACCATGCTGGGCGACACCGCAGTGGCCATCAATCTTGCAGACCCGAGGGCAAATGCCCTTGTTGGTCGGATGGTGAGGTTGCCTCTTGTTGGAAGGGTCATCCCCATCATCGCAGATGAGCACGTGGTCCTTCCAGATCCTAACAGCGAGGATGAGAAGGCCAGATTCTCTACAGGTTTCCTCAAGGTCACACCAGCGCACGATCCTGATGACTGGGCGATTGGACAAAGACATGGGCTTGCTGTGATCAACGTCCTTGCCCCTGACGGCACCATAAGCGATAGGCATGGTTGGTCGGATTGGCAGCAGGTCCACAACCCAGATCTGGAGAACCTTGTCGGTATGGACCGATTTGAGGCAAGGGAGGCGATAGTGGACTGGTTCAGGCAGCGAGGGCTGCTGGAGGACGTAAGGCCTTACAGCCACCAGGTCGGCCATTCATATCGAAGCCATGTGCCGATCGAGCCTTATTTATCTGACCAGTGGTACATAGCCGTCAAGAAGCCCATAGATCGGCTGGCTAGCAGATACGGCGATGACATGATCCCCGGCACAGATGTCCCTTCAAACAGCCTTGCTGGATTGGCCCTGCGGCCCCTATTGGATGGCAGGCTGAGGTTCGTGCCCGAGCGGTATGCAAAGACATACCAGACATGGCTAGAGAACCTCCGCGACTGGCCCATAAGCAGGCAGTTGTGGTGGGGACATAGGATACCTGTCTGGTCCAGATCAGGCATAGTGGAAGGTCCTAAACATGATTCTGTTCGGACGATAATACGTCAGGGCGATGCCGGGCCAGTGACATATGCATGCGTAGGCCCAGGCCATGAGGACCTGGAGAGGTCCTTGGAGGCGGAAGGCTGGGTCAGAGATGAGGATGTGCTTGATACATGGTTCTCGTCGGCCCTATGGCCCTTCAGCACACTAGGCTGGCCTGATCCATCGGAGGATCTGCAGACATTTTATCCAACCGACGTGCTCTGCACCGCAAGGGAGATCATCACATTGTGGGTATCCAGGATGGTGATGATGGGCCAATACTGCATGGGCGATATCCCGTTCAGGGATGTGTATATCCATGCCATGATCCAGGATGGCCTTGGCCGGAAGATGTCCAAGAGCCTGGGCAATGGAATAGATCCACTGGTGATCATAGACAGCCATGGTGCTGATGCCATGCGTTTCACGTTGGCCAGCATGACCACCGACACTCAGGATATAAGGATGCCTGTTGAATCGGTCAGGCTCCCAGACGGCAGGCAGGTCAACACATCCCCGAAATTTGATATAGGCCGAAACTTCTGCAACAAGCTCTGGAATGCCTCCAGGTTTGCGATGCTTAACCTAGATGGGATGGACCTAGCGGCCTTCGACAAGTCGCAACTGGAGATCACAGACCGCTGGATCCTCTCGAGGCTTGCCGATACATCACGACAGGTCACGGAGGACCTTTGCGCGTATCGATTCAATCCGCCACTGGTAAGACTGTATAAGTTCTTCTGGAATGAACTGTGCGATTGGTACCTGGAATGGTGTAAGCCCAGGATGGCAGACCCGCAACGTCGACCTATTGCCCAGTGTGTCCTGGCATTCGTACTGGATCAATCGCTAAGATTATTACACCCATTCCTGCCTTTTATCACAGAGGGCATCTTCCAACATCTCAATCGGGTCTGCCCGCAAAGGTCCCTGCCTGGCCTTGTGGAATTGCCTGGCTCGGCCGTACTGGCGGTTGCCTGCTGGCCTTCAGGCCTGGAACACCTCCTCGATCCGGCCACAGAGCAGGCCATCGGTCTTATCCAAGAGGTCACAAGGGTCGTAAGGGAGATACGCAATGCAAGATCCGTGGCACCCTCAAGGCGACTGAAGGTATCGGTGAATATAGACCAAGAAATGGCGGATATCCTTGCAAGGAATGCTGCACTGGTGGCGCAACTGGCATGCCTGGCGGAGCTAACCGCAGGTCCGCAGATAGGGAAGGTTGCAACTGCTGCAGTAGGGATACTGGACGGCGCAGAGGTTTATGTGCATGACGTTGTAGACCTCAAACAGGAGCGGAACAGGCTCGAAAGGCAAAGGCAGCAGATACAGTCTTCTATCAGATCGCTACAGGAGAAGTTATCAAGCGACTTTGCCTCAAAGGCCAGACCGGAGGTGGTGCAGCAGGCAAGGACCAGGTTGGCACAGTTGGAAGAACAATTGGCTGCTGTGGATAGACATCTTGCTGATCTAGCAGGTCCATAAGGACCCAACAAAGGGAGGTCTGCACATGGAGATACCAGTAGAACTGTCCAGGATCATCATAAACGAGACCTCCGACCAGCAATTGATAGTGCTAAAGGAGAAGGGGGGTAACAGGCAACTGCCAATAGTGATCGGGATAGTGGAGGTCTTTGCCATAGATCGCAGGCTCAAGGGGATCAAGCCACCTAGACCCATGACGCACGATCTATGTGCTACTATCATCGATCAACTTGGTGCACGGATAGACAAGATCGTCATAGACGATCTAAGGCAGCACACCTTCTACGCCAAGATACACCTCCGCAAGGACGATGAGGAGATCGTGATCGATTCGAGGCCGTCAGATGCGATTGCCATAGGCGTTGCGACGAATACGCCTATGTTCGTGGCAGATCATGTCTTTGACAAGGCCGGTCAGTGAGCAAGCTGGCCAGGAACCAGCACCCCACACCGATGCACAACAATGTGTCGGCAATATTGAATGTGGGCCAGTGCCATCGCCCCACATAGAGGTCTATGAAGTCCCTGACAAGGCCGTTATTGAACAGCCTGTCGTAGAGGTTCCCGCCTATACCTGCTGCGATCATGCCCAACCCAACGGACATAAGCCTGGTCAGGCCCTTTGTGACAAAGAGCCACACGATGACTGCAGCAAAGGCAAGGATGCCTATGCTCACCAGCACCCAGTATTTACCAGCCGCCAGGCTGAATGCAGCGCCATCGTTCAGGGCCAGCCTCAGTTGCAGAAGGCCAGGTATGATCTGGATATGACCGCCGGTCTGAAGCAGAGAGAATACCAGCTTCTTTGTGGCCAGATCCAGGGCCAGGCCCACTATAGCTACAGGCCAGAAGATTAGATGCCTTTGCAGATGGCCTAGCTGGGCCTTGCTGGATGCGGCTGTGGCATGGCAGTCGGTCATGATGGCCTGCCCTATGTCTTGCTGCCCACAAAGGGCGAAAGCTCCCTAAGCCGCTGTATCACACCTGGCATCTGCTGTATGACCAGGTCTATCTCCTGCTCAGTGGTATATCTACTGAGGCTGAACCTTATGGATCCATGTGCTGCGGTAAAAGGCACACCCATGGCCCGCAATACATGAGATGGCTCTAAGGAACCTGATGTACACGCAGAACCGCTGCTTGCGCAGATACCAAATCGATCCAACATCAGGAGGATC
>JARYLO010000162.1 GCA_029907605.1 Sedimentisphaerales bacterium | reverse complement strand
GTTACCAACAGCTAAAGCAACTGCCCAGAGAACTGATGGAACACTGCATGCTCATGACCGTTGTAAACAAGTCTGACCTTCCGGCCGCCCTCGAGGTTCAATCCCTGCCAGGATGGCTGGGTAAACCGATACAGACAAGTGCCATGACAAACCAGGGCATCGACAAACTCAGGCAGGCGATAATGGAGATAAGCGGTGTAAGATCGATACAACCAGACAGACCCATCGTCTTTACCCAAAGACAAAGACGGCTCTTGAACCAGCTAGTAGGGCTACCAGAAGGCGATCCCACTCAGACACAGAGGATACTAAGGGAACTACTCTATGGACCGCTTAACTACTAGGCCACGTCCTGGATGTCCAGTATCCCCACTGCCTGCATCCGGCTGTTGACCACGGCCAAGGCATTGATCTTCGAAGCACGCATGATCTTGACCGCGTCCTCCACCAGTGCCTCCTCATCAACGCTCTTGCAAGGGCTTGTCATACAATCGCCGATGGGCGTACGGAGCACATCGATCCCTGCATCCAGGCATCTACGCAGATCCCCATCAGTAAACACACCCAATAGCCTCCTCTGACCATCTACAACCAGGCAGATCCCGCATCTGGCCTGCGTGACGCGGTGCAGGGCGTCGATGATAGTGGTCTGTGGCCCTACTAGCACGACCCTACTGCCAGACCTCATGCATTCCTTGACCTTCCTTAGCCGCAGGCCCAGTGCACCTGCTGGATGCAATTGGGCATAATCCTCCCTGGTAAAGCCCCTCTCTGTAGCCAAGGCAATGGCCAGCGCATCGCCAAGGGCCAGCATGACTGTGGTGCTGGTAGTGGGGGCCAGATTGAGGGGATCTGCCTCTAGGTGTCTGCCCAAGGGCAGGACCAGGTCGCAGGCCTGGGCCAAAGGTGTCTGATGATCGCACGTCATGGCGATCGTCCTTATCTGCAGGTCCCTCAACGCCTGCGCGACCAGCAGCAGCTCGCCGGTCTGGCCGCTGTTGCTGATCAGAAGCCCCACATCCTCCCTGGACAACATCCCAAGGTCACCATGCATGGCATCTACAGGATCGAGCCACATGCTCCTGGTACCGGTGCTGGCCAGGGTGGCAGCGATCTTGCGGCCAACAAGACCTGCCTTGCCCACACCACAAACGGCAACCGCCCCCTTGCAATCCAATATCAAGCCAACCACGCGGCAGAAGGCCTGGTCCAGCGATTCCCTGACCGCAAGTATCCCCTCTGCCTCCCTGCTCAATACCTGCCTGGCGATCTCAAGCCGCCTCTGATCGGTCCTTCGATTATCTACCTTGCTCATAGGCAATAGCATAGCAGATGCCCACTTTCTATCCAGACCGAGCCACATCACCATCAGCCGGCATGATGGAGCCTTTGTCTACAGCAAGATTCCTATCTGGCAGGCCAAGTCATCCAGGGACCTGTGAATGGGCAAACGCCAAGCCACTACCGCCTATCGGGCAACCACAGCGATCTGGCCTGCCTAGAGCCTATAGAACTCCTCCCATTCCTTGCGCGGCGGTGCACCTGCCAGCAGCTCATTGGCGAGCCTATGGTTGGTGATCTGCCTGGTCTGGGGGTCGAATACCAGCTTGGCGTTGACCCTTTGCGCGATCACACCCAGTGCCATCACCTGACAAAGCGGCCCTGCCACTGCAAATGAGGACCTGCACTGCTCCTGGCCCTTGCAGGCCAGCAGGAAGTTCTTGTAATGATTGGATGGGCTTGGCGGGAGTGGCGGTAGCTTGGAGGCCATCTCCTTGGCCTTTGCCTCTGGGATGATAGTCAAGGTCGAGCCATGTGAGCCGCCCTTGAAGGTAAGGCCCTCGGCATAGATGACCTTCCCAGGTGGCAGCGTCCTTGTGTCAATAGTGCCGCGAGATGGAGGCGGTACATTAGGGTCCACAACACCTCCTCCAAACCCTTCTGGCAATGGGGGCAGATTGTTCACACCGTCATACCAGGTCAGCTCCACTGGCGGCTGACTACCGCGGGCCGGAAAACGAAATACCAATGTAGATGCCTGGGGGAAGATAAACGGATTGTGCCCCTCGAGCATCACCGGATCTACTTCCACCGGCAGGCCCAGTTGCAGGAACTCGTGGGCTGTATCAAAGATATGGGCACCCCAATCGCCAAGGGCACCATTGCCGAACACAAACCAGGATCTCCACTCGCCGTTGACATAGCCCTTGTTGTACTTGTGATACTCCGCTGTGGCTATCCAGCAATCCCAATCCAGGGTATCTGGGATCGGCTCCTCAGGCAAGAAGTCAGAGACCTTCATCCCGTGCCATCGCCTGGGGCTATTCATAAAGGCTGTGATCTTAGTGACATTCCTTATGATCCCTGCCTCAACCCAGGCCTTGAACTGGAAGTAGTTTGCCTCAGAATGGCCCTGGTTGCCCATCTGCGTGGCCACCTTGTACTTCCTTTCTGCCTGCATCATCAGCTCTATCTGGCGGAAACTATGGGCCATGGGCTTCTCGCAATACAGATGCTTGCCTAACGACATGGCCAGCATGGCGATCGGAAAATGCGAGTGGTCTGGCGTGGAGATGCAGACTGCATCTATATCTTTTGCCATCTTATCGAACATCTTCCTGAAGTCCTGGAACCGCGGTACATCAGGGAACATCTTGAGCACCTGCTGGGTATGCGGTGCGCCCATATCCGTATCGCAGAAGGCAACTGCATTGGCCAGGCCTGTTGCCTGCATCTGCCTGACGTTATCCGCGCCCCTGTTGCCGATGCCGCAGTATGCGACATTCACACGCTCGCTGGCAGGCACATTGGAACTGCCTCTGCCAGCCCCACCAAGCACAAGACGCGGCCCTAGCACAGATACTGCGCTACCTGCAACAATGCCCTTCAAGAATTGCCTTCGGTCTATCCTACCAGTGATCCTGCGACCCTTCTCGGCTCCCATACCAATCTCCTAACCAATCTGTATAGTACTCTTGCCTGCCCAACCGGGCCCATCCTGCGAGATCAAGACACATCCTTCCTTGCCACAGATTACAGCCGGCGTGCTTCTGCTGCCCGGCCCAGGCCCAATTCCAGCAGGTATTGTATTGCCACCTGCCAGTTGTGCAAACAGTCATCTGTGCCGAACCACCAAGACGGCAATAGGCAACGCTGTCGCAAGTTGCCATGATCAAGATCGTCTGCCTCACCTAATGGCCTTGCATTTAGCCATCAATCTGGCAGATCTGCCTTGGCCTATGCATACTGTGCCAGAGTATCCAGGATCTCACGCGGTCCCTTCACCACAGCCCAGTGCCATCGGCCAAGGCCGGCATGCCTTCACCTGCAGCCTTATCTGATTGACCAGCTTGATCTCAACAAGGATGCCTGGATGGTCGAACGATCTTGAACCCGGCGTGGCCATCACGTATCTACGCGTGGTCTGGCTTTTTCGGCAACTGCAACGATTGCATCGAGGGCTTCGACGATCTCGTTGTCAATCACCTCCTTCGGCACAAAGGCTGCCAACCTGTGATAACCGGTCTTTCTCATGAGGTTAGGCAGTTTGAGATTCTCATAAAACCGCTTGAACAGCGGTTCGAGGAATTCCTCGCTTGCCTTGATGTCCCTACTCCACGGGTCCTTGCCCAGTGTGCGTAAGGCCTCTTCAACCTGCCTGATTGCCTCCTCCGTAGTGCTCCACCAGTTCGCTACGAAGGGCTCACCGTGCTCTTTACGTCCTTGATCTTGGGCAAAGGCCAGCAGCGTTTCCGGGTGGCACAAATAGTTCTCTAACTCGCAGCTCTTCCGCATTCTCTGCACAAGATAAGGATCCTCGGGCAGAGTCATGCCCAGCCGATCATAGAAAGCGATGCCCTCCAGGCGGGTGGCGGCCTTGGTCTCGATGACGATGACCGGGATGCCATTCACCAGGAAGACCACATCGGCGCGGATCCGACGGGCGCCGCTCTGGAAGGTGAATTCATCGGTGACGTGGAAGCGATTTTCTTCCGGGCGCTCGGCTTCGATCAGGCGCAGGTTGTGCTCGCGGCGCTCAGCCTGGACAAAGACGGTCTTTAGCCCCTTGAGGTACTCCCAGGCATCGCGGTTGCCCTCGATGTCGGCGCGCAAGGTGAGCTGGCGACGGATGACCGCTTCCGCCTGGGCGGCCTCGGTCACCGCGCCGGGGTTGAGGCGTTGCAGTAGGGGCACCCTACTGGCGTGCCCTTCTCCCTC
>JARYLO010000161.1 GCA_029907605.1 Sedimentisphaerales bacterium | reverse complement strand
TCCCAGGTACGAATGAAAGGAACATGTGATAGAGGCCATCTACCCATATGACCTCAGGCGCCCAGTATGTGTAGTCATTTGGGTGCTCGCCCTTGCCGTAGTTTATCTGGGCAACGCCCTTATAGGTCCAGGTAGCACCGCCGTCCGCAGACTCTGCAATGCCTATGTTGGTGCCATGGACCCAACTTACACCTGGGGCGTCCTCCACATTGCCCCTGCGTGCGGTGTAATACATGAACCATCTATTGCTCTCGGCATTGAAACAGAGCACAGGATCAGTGGGCGCGTCATAGACGGGGTCTTTGTACAACGGCCTGGGTGCTGGCTTTCCCTGGGCCCTTGTGGCTGCTACAGCCTGCATGTCTCGATCGAATGCAACGCCGTCGAACGGGACCACTATTACCTTGCTATTATGCATATCACCGCCGCGATCCTGGGCCTTCTCCACATCAATGACTGCGAATGTAAAGTACGTCACGTGGCCATCCTCAATAAGGACGGCCGGCCTTTCTATCTTGAACCAGTGATTTACAGTGCCATCTGTGTAGCGGATGAAATCTGTTGTCGGATCGTATGCCAAGCCCCTGAATCTCCAGTTATCTATCCCGTTGGTGCTTGTCAGGTGATATGCCTTCCTAGCTGTCCAGCAGTTAACAACCACATGATACAGGCCGCCGCTATACCAGATAACAGGATCCTCAAGGTCCCTTTTCGGCAGCTCTGGTATCCCTTGATATATGCTCGGCCCTTGGACCACATATGGCCCCAGTATCCCATCCTCACTGATCCATAGGGCACCGGAGCGGGCGATGATCTGGAATCTGCCATCTGGACGGACCATGATCGCCACATTGGACATCTGCCCAAGGTGGCTGTATTGGTTCTCTGCCACCTTTATGGAGCCCAGATGCTCCCAAGGCCCATCCAAGGAATTGGAGACAAAGACATCTCCTGGCCTGGTCTCGCTGACCACTATCGCATAGCGTCCATCTGGCAGGACAAGGGCAGTCACATTGTGGCCTTTACCAGCCTGATTCTCCGGCCAACATAGACCCTTGTCTTCATACGGGCCTATTGGATTATCGCTTACCGCATGTACCGCCACCGATCTGGACCAACCCCTATGGCCCAAGGCCTGGTCCCACCTGCTTGTGAACATATGATACCTGCCATCCGGGCCCTTTATGATCTGTCCATCCCAATAGGACCATTGCCTGCATGTCGGGTCCTCAAGTCCATTCCTTATATCCCTCGCGCCCACCTCTTGTCCTCCCCAGACGTCTGTAGAAAGGGGGCCTCTTATTGGGACAGGTAGGAAGTAATCGATCAGAGTCTTTCCATTGACCAGGCTAAGGTCTGCAACCGCAACCAACCATAATAACGATCCAACTAGGGCTAGTCTCATCTCTGACTCCTTTACATGCAGATCTATCATGTTCAAGGCATCGTGATGACCCATCTCTGGCCTGCAGAGTTTGCAAAGGCCTGGAGTGCAACGGGCCTGGTGGACTCATCCATAGCAGTGGCGGTCAAGGCCTGGCTGGGGGCCTTTACGGCGACCCTGTATGTGCCATCGGTCAGTTGATCGATCCTCCAAAGCTGCTGGTCCCTGCCATCGAACTGCCCAAGTTCTACCCCCTGGCCTTCTGCCTGAAGGACCAGACCAGTAGCGGCAGATGTGATCTTGTAGTACCAACCTGCTATCCTGGTGATCTGCCACTTCTGGTGATCCCGGGCCAGATACCTGGCGGTATTGGCCCGGCTGCCTGTTGTTGCATTCGGGTCCACCTGTAGGACGGTCCCAGTCCTGAATGAACGTATCTGATATGTGCCATCTTCTACATCCTTGCCCGGCATGGGCCAGCCGTCCAGTGTCCATAACAACGGCTTTATGTCCAGAAAAGACCTGCCTGCCTCAGCCAGGTCCCCCTCATAATGGATGCTGAACCTCTCTATCCCGTCTTCCACAAGGATCGGGCCAAAGTGGCCAGGCCCAATCTGCGTGCCTTCAGCGGCGATGAACAGGCTGCCTGCCCCACGTGCAAGGTCCTGGCCGAACCTATCGAGATATGGGCCTGTGACCTTGGCCGAGCGGCCTACCCGGATGTTGTAGGTGCTGTTTACCCCTTGGCAGCAACTGCCATGGTTGACGAACAGGTAGTACTCGCCGTCATGGTAGATGATCTTCGAGGCCTCACTGTGATTGGCGATGATGTACACAGGCGAGTCAGGCCGAATACGAAGACCTGTATTGGGGTCCAGCTCCACCAGTTCTACATTGCCATGATAAGAGCCATAACAAAGCCACATCCTCCCGTCTGGGCAGCAGATCACACCTGGGTCTATGGCATTGAGCTGCTGGCCTTCCACAGAATGCACCACCATGCCGCGATCCTTCCATTGATGGTCAGGATCGTTAGGATCCAATGTCTTGTTTGTGACCAGGCCCACTGCAGATACGAACTGGCCCCAGGCAGAGACTGAATAGTACAGATAATAGATGCTATTGTGATAAACCACATCAGGGGCCCAGACGGTGACGTCATCATTCTTTGGTACGTACTTCTTGACCGACTCCGGTATGCGGTCAAAGACCCTCCCTTCCCGCCTCCAGGTGAATAGGTCATCCGAGCTAAGGATGGGTATACCCCTGCCAGTGCCGAATACATAGTATCTGTCCTTGCACCTGACGATCGTGGATGGGTCATGGATCCTGATCTCGCCATCCAGGCCAAAGACGATAGCGGCAGAAGAAAGCAGGGCAATGACGGCAGCTGGCCACCTGCAACCCATAAGGCACATCCATTCAGCCATAGGCCTGACCTCCAATAGCATTGCCAATATCGCCACGGCCAAACCTTGGCATTCCAGGCCATGGCCGCCGTTCACTTCTAGCCTATAGTCCTTTGCCAGTCAAGCAGTGGGTTTGTGTATTGCACTTGCTGTGCTCTGCCAATATCATAAGACTTGACAAGGCATCGGTGGAGGTGGACGGTGCCTGGTGGTGCCCCTGGTCTTCAAAACCAGCGCAGGGTCGAGAAGGCCCTGGGTGGGTTCGATTCCCATTCGCCTCCGCCATTTTGGAAGATGGAAGGAAATAGGTTCTATCTCTGGTTGGTCGTGACTACAGTAGGGGTAGTCCTGCTAGGCCTGGGCCTTGGTGCCAGGTCAGTAACGATCTACGAAAGGCCCTCTACATCGACCACCATCGCGACCCCATCCCCGCCTGCACCTACCAAGGGGATGGCGGTGTCAGAGGTGCGTGTGATACTCGAGGTGGCAAGGGGAGGCCTGATGCGAGATGATGCTGGCAGGCTGGTCAAGCCCTATGAGGGTGACAAACCACCCAAGGCCTGCCCTACCTGAGCGAGGTGACATCGTCGTGGTGTCCACGACATGCAAGAAGACAGGGATATAAGTGAAGTCCGAGCCAAATAGCAGGCTGGGGCTGCTAGTAAGTAGATGGCTGCCCCATAGGGTCTGGGTCCAGGCAGGGTTCCTCCTTGTCTGGCTGGATGTGCTCGGTCTCAGGTACCACGGTATCTGCAGCCCTGTCTTCCACTGCTATGCCTGTCCTCTGGCCACGTTTGCGTGCCCCATAGGTGTGCTAGCCAGTTTCAGTGCCCTGCATGTGTTTCCGTTCGTGGCCATAGGATTGCTCCTAGTCATAGGCGGCCTGCTTGGCAGCCTCCTTTGTGGCTGGGCGTGCCCGTTTGGCCTGTTGCAGGACCTTGCGGCAAAGACACAATTACCCAAATTGGAGCTACCCAGATGGGCAGGGTACGGGCGATATATCGTATTGATCGTTGCCGTCATACTTGTGCCATATCTATTCGGAGAAGGCCATCCCCTTTTCATATGCAGGATCTGCCCTGCAGGCGGCGTAGAGGCAGCGATTCCCCTGGTGATCCAGCAGGCCTCAACAGGTCAGCAGATCACATGGCCCAGCGCAGCAAAGATCGCGATTATCCTGGGATTTATAGGTTCGATATTCTTCATCAGAAGGCCGTGGTGCAGGATGTTCTGCCCGCTAGGAGGGGTATTCGGGCTGCTAAACAAGATCTCGATGTTCCTGCTGAGGGTCGACCATGATAGATGCATCAGCTGCAATCGCTGCCACAGGCTCTGCCAGTATAACATAGAACCTGAGAAGACACCCAATAACCTCCGCTGTATCCGCTGCCTTGAATGTACACAGTGCCCTACAGGGGCGATACGGCCTGGCACTATCCTCTGACCAGATCTCGGTTCCTCCCAACGTAAAGCAAGGTGAAGATGATATAATCCTCCCCCAAAACTGGGCGCAAAATTGAGCTGAATTAAGGTGGATTTGCCGCCTGAGACGAT
>JARYLO010000160.1 GCA_029907605.1 Sedimentisphaerales bacterium | reverse complement strand
CGGGTATATGTGATCTTGTGTATGAGGATCTCCCGCAGACCCAGATGAGCAGGGTGGCATTGACAAGGTGCCAGGCCTACCAGCCCAGGGAGGTTCGCGATGCGGTCCGCAGGCAATTCGAGCTTCTGGGCCTTGCAGGGTCGATCAGGCGGGCAGACCTGGTCCTTGTGAAGCCCAACATGATTGCCCCAAGGCCACCTGGATCTGCGGTGCAGACCCACCCATTGGTGGTCACAGAGGTGGCCAAGTGCCTCCTGGACCTCGGTGCAAGGCCCATGGTCGGGGACTCACCGGCATGGGGCACGCTCGGTAGATGTGCCGCTGCTAGCGGCCTGGATCTGATGCTGAGGTCTATTGGCGTCCCGCTGGTGCGTCTCAACAGGCCCACAAGACAACTGCTTTCGGACGGCAGGACCTGGGTGCCTATAAGCTCGATAGTGAAGGAGGTTGACCACGTTATAAACCTTCCAAAGTTCAAGTCCCACCAACAACTTATGTTCACCTTCGCGGTCAAGAACATGTTCGGCTGCGTGCCGGGCAAGACCAAGCCCTTCTGGCACATGGCCAAGGGTAGGAGCGTGGAGGAGTTCAGCCAGTTCTTGGTCCGACTCTGCCAGGTCATAGATCCAACAGCGACGATTATAGATGCAGTAGTAGGTATGGAAGGACCAGGTCCTATAAACGGCAGGCCAAGGGAGATCGGCTACCTTGTGGGTTCAAGGGATCCCATAGCGGCCGAGCGGATCTGCTCACAAATGGTAGGCGTGGATCCATCCAGCGTCCCGATCATTGCGGCTGCAAGGGCACTGGGTATGGCGGTCAACGCCCCACTGGACCTGGTTGGGGACCTGCCATTAATGGTCTGTCAGGGCTTTAAGATCCCTACACTGGTCCCTGTGTGGTTCTCGCCAGGTAGGGTGGCAAAGAGCATAATGAAGGGCCTGGTGGCGGTTCTAAGAGGGGTAATAAAACGAAGAGGGCAGTGATGGATGGGGAAAGATAGGCAGACTTGGTTAATATCCCTGGCCTGTTGCCCGATATTCTGTTAAGCTGGTTATATTTAGGACTACTCGGTCGATGCGAACAAAGCCAAGACGTGGCGGCTTAGGGCTAGCAATCATCGTGGGGGCCTTGATCCTGGGCAGTCCCTTTAGGGCCTCTTGTGCCTCTACAGAGACCGTCACCATCGAGAATCTAATCGCGACTGGATACTATATCAGGCTGAGTGTAGACCCCATCCGAGTCAAGCAGGACCTTACATCTCAATCGCCCTACACGACCTACTATGGCTGTACAACCGTGGATGTGATCAGCTCATTTGCTGCCAGGTTCGCGGTAAAGGTCCGTCCTACGAGCCCAGCAGGTGGCACCTGGACCGCAACGGTCAGGCCTGCTGGTCTGCCAAAGGGCCGGTCGAAGACCAGGATATGCGTCAGAGGTCAGGCGGTGGATCAGAGCGTGTTGGTCGCTGGTTCTAAGGTAAAGGTGGCAGAGGTCACGGTCATTGTGATGCCCAATTGACGTAGTGGCAGCGGACCATGCTGGCCATTGACTGGCATGGTAGATGGGGGTATAAGGGGGACATTCCATTTGCAAGTCGGGGCTTGCCACGCTTGCCCCATGCATAGAAGCAAGGATTCGGAAGGGCAGACATGAGCTTTCAGAGGTTCTTTTGTCCCCAATCCGTTGCCATAGTTGGGGCCTCCCAACAAAAAGGCAAGGTTGGGCATGAGATATTGATGAACATGATCGAGGCCGGTTTCCCCGGCAAGATATACCCTGTAAATAGCAAGGCAGATTCCATAGCTGGTTTGAAGTGCTACCCGGACCTGCTGTCCATAGGCCAGACGCCGGATCTGGTGGTGATAGTCGTGCCAGCCAAGGCAGTACCGGAGGTGATGAACCAGTGTGCCAGGATCGGTGTCAAGGCGGTGATCATCATCACCGCAGGCTTCAAGGAGGTGGGGCCTGAAGGTCTGGCCCTTGAACAGCGTGTTGTACAGAGCGCCAAACAGGCAGGTATTCGGGTCATCGGACCGAATTGCCTCGGGGTGATCGCCCCGGCCAATAGGCTCAATGCAAGTTTTGGGACAGGGCTTCCTGCAGTAGGGGCGATAGGCTACCTATCCCAATCTGGGGCGTTGCTGGCAGCCATACTTGATATGGCAAATGCCAACGGGATAGGCTTCAGCAAACTGGTCAGTATAGGCAACAAGGCGGATATAGATGAGCTTGACGTCATCATGGCCCTTGGCGAGGACCCAGACACCAAGGTCATAGCAGGCTATCTTGAGAGCATCACCGACGGGAATGCCTTTGTTAGGCGAGCTGAGCAGATCTCTGCCTCTAAGCCCATACTCTTGATCAAGGCAGGTGGTACGGAGGCTGGGGCAAGGGCAGCATCCTCCCATACCGGAAGCCTGGCAGGGGGTGAGATCGCATATGAATGTGTGTTTGAGAGGGCCGGTGTAATAAGATGTGATTCCATAGAGCAGCAGTTCAATTATGCCCTGGCATTTGCGTACCAGCCCTTGCCAAAGGGAGATCGGGTGGTGGTGATCACCAATGCCGGTGGTCCTGGGATCATGGCAGCAGATGCCATAGAAAGGTCAGGTCTGAAGTTTGCAAGGCTTGATCCCAAGACCGAGGAGGCACTGGCTGCAAGGTTGCCTGCTGCTGCGAATATCCATAATCCAGTAGACGTATTGGGCGATGCCCTTGCAGACCGATACGAGTTTGCCATATCGACCGCCTTGGATGACCCGAATGTGGACGCAGCCATTGTCATACTTACCCCCCAAGCCATGACCCAGGCGGCCCAGACAGCCGAGGCCCTCGTCAGGGTCTGCTCGGCCAGGCCTGATAAACCGGTATTTGCATGCTTTATGGGTGCAGGCAAGGTGGCTGAGGCGATCCAGATACTCAGGACCGCCAAGATACCACAATATCCATCCCCGAATGTAGCAGTGGATGTGATCAGGGCGATGGTCGACTATGTCCGGTGGAAGGCAAGGCCCAAACGTGTGGTCAAGTTGTTTGCGGTCAACAGGAGGAAGGTCGAGAACATCGTCGATAGGTATGTCCGCAGAGGTCTGAGGGAGGTTGGCGAGGCGGATGCAAAGGAGGTCCTGGAGGCATACGGATTTGTGACACCAAAAGGGGCCCTTGCCACCCACCCCGAACAGGCCGCGTCCATAGCCGAACAGATCGGCTTTCCGGTGGTGTTGAAGATCTGGTCTCCTGACATAGTGCATAAGTCAGATGTGGGCGGTGTCAAGCTAGGCCTCAAGAGCACCCAGGAGGTCATGGATGCATTTGACCTGATGATGTACCGCATACCCAAGAAGGTCCCAAATGCCAAGATACTCGGGGTATTTGTCCAACAGCAGGTCACTGGTGGAAAGGAGGTGATACTGGGCATGACCAGGGATCCTATGTTTGGCCCATTGATGATGTTCGGGATGGGCGGGATCATGGTGGAGGTCATGAAGGATGTCTCCTTCTACCTGGCCCCATTGACAGGCGAGGAGGCAAGGCAGATGCTCATGAGCACAAGGACCTACAAGATGCTTCAAGGGGTTAGGGGGCAGGAGGGTGTAGATATAGATGCCATTGCAGAGGCCCTTCAGAGACTATCGCAGCTGGCAACCGAGTTCCCCCAGATAAAGGAACTTGATATCAACCCGTTCGTAGTGGGCCCACCGGGCACTGTACCTATTGCCGTGGATGCCCGTATGAGCGTAGAAAAGGATTGATATATGCAGACGTCTGATTGGAAGTCTAGGTATACAGATAAGGTCTGTTCTTCTGCCAAGGCCATGAGGTTGATCAAGTCTGGCAACAACGTGTTTGTTGGCACAGGTTGCGGTCAGCCTCAGCACCTGGTCAATGCCCTCGTGGAACACTGTACCGAGGTCAGCGATGTACACATCATCCATCTGTTGACACTCGGTTCAGCGCCATATGTGGACGAGAGGTTCCGAGAGAGATTCAGGATGAACACATTCTTTATTGCGGACAATATCCGTGATGCCCTTGGCAAGGGGATCGGCGACTACATACCGATGTTCCTGTCAGAGATCCCTGGGGAATTCGAGTCGGGCCGGATACCTATTGATGTGGCCCTTATTAGTGTCTCACCACCTGACGCCGCCGGGCTCTGCAGCCTGGGTGTATCTGTTGATATAGTCAAGTCTGCGGCCGCAAATGCCAGATACATCATAGCCCAGGTCAACTCCCATATGCCGCGGACCTTTGGCGATAGTTTCATACACGTAAGCGATATAGAGGCCCTGGTGCCATATGATGAACCGCTGTTAGAATCGCCGGAGCCTAAGAGCAGCGAGGAACTC
>JARYLO010000015.1 GCA_029907605.1 Sedimentisphaerales bacterium | reverse complement strand
CTTGACCTTCACCCCTGTAAAAGGCCCCTCGCCGTCAGGTGCAAGTAGGGCCTCCACACGTCGATATGGCATGCCTGAGCCGTAGACGGTAAGTGCATTGGCAACGTTTGAATAGATGGTTGACAGGTTCGCATCCTGTGCCTTCATGCCAGAGACGGCGATGTCTATTGGTCCAAAGACCCGCTGAATTGCCATCGTCAAGCCCTCTCAAACAATAGCTAAGTACTCAATGCTGACCGGTATCCATTGCCAGCGATGCCTGCTGGTACTTTCTGGCCAACAACCTCACGAATGTCCTCTGACGGATCGAGTTCTGCACCATCTGGCCTACCTCATGTTCAAGGCTGACGTCATTACCATCAGGCCTTACTGGCGATTGCATAGGCCGATAAACCTGCGGTTCCAGCCCATTCGGATCCAGTCTGCCCGATTCAATAGCCTTGGCCAGGATCTGCTCAAACCGCACATCCACGCGTCTGTAGCCTGGTGTCTGGGCGTTAGCGATGTTTGAGGCAATGGCCTGTTGTCTGAGGCCCTCTGCCTTGATGCCGACCTCTAAAAGCTCAACAACCTTATCAACTATAGACATATGCACCTCGATTCAGAGCCGATATGGACAAATGCAATCCCTATGCCAAACCTGCCTATCCTCACTTCCAGGCCATATAACAGGCCAAACCTAGCATGGCCTGTCAGGATTCTATACAAGGCCAACTCGACTATACCTGCGGAAGATCCGTCCCTATGGCGGCAGGTTTATCTGCTATGAAGGCCTCAAGCGCCAAGCAGTCCTATAAGACCCAAGAAAAGCCGGGCAATCCTTTACAGCTAGCACAGTTATCTTAGACGAGCCTCTGGCACACCTATTGCAGTGCGAATGCGTATATGTTTCGCTTTCTGCTAAAGACAGTTTCAAAGACAGATATCACCAGCGGTCTTTCCGCCAGCCACAAAAAGACCTCTAAGAAGGGCTTGATCCTGTCCGAGCAAGATGGACCAGCGTCCCCACCACTGAAGGCACAAGGCAACTTCCTTCAGGTCCTGGCCATGGCCAACAGGACCAACCTTGCGCAGCCCACTGTACCTCCAACCAAACAGACTCAGGCTGGGCCTCTACAGGATAAGACCGTCACACCACCGGCCGGGACAGATCCATCCAGGCCACATGGCCAGGTGAACCTTGAGCTCGGACCCGATAGGATACAACCACCTACCGCATCCTCCATAGAGGGCTGTATAGAGGTGCCCCAGGATGGCGAGGGATCTGACTCCAGCAATCAGGGGCGCCAGATGGGGTCTGGCCCCAACCAAGCTAGCAAGGCAGAATGCTTGACAGGACAGCAGGCTCGTCAGCAAGGCCAAAAGGCAATCGGACATCCTGTGCACCACCTATCGGTCAGTCGCAGGGCCCCTGTTAGCCAACAGACCTTGCACGAACCGACCAAAGAGGCTGCTGAGAAGCCAAGCGATAAGGATGCTGATGCAGAGGTTGACCCACCCATCAAGGCTGGCAGGCCTGGAAAAGGAGTCCATGTAGGACACAAGACATCCATCCAGCAGGCCGAGGTTCCAACAGTTTCTGTATATCTTCCAGATACCATTGGGCCATCGCTTGCCCCAAGCCCAAACCAGGCTGTAAGAGATCTGGCTCAACAATCCAACAAGCCGGTGCAGCTACCCACACCCATCCAGGACGAAGATAAGGGCGCAGGAGCTACGGAGATAGTCCAACCTACAGAGAATAAGGTGTCGGAGGCTGGAAGGCCAAGGCCTCAGACAGATACCCTGCTGCCGCTCGCGCCAGCTAGCCAGTCCGAACTACAGCAGATCCCTGTACCTACCAAGATCCCTGCTCTTACTGCAGAGGTACCTGTTGATAAGTCGCTTCAGATGGCCGATCCCCAGATCGTAAGAGGACCAACGTCTTCTGTGCTACAAGATCTTCGGACAGATCAACCAACAGATGCGCCTGGCCTCTCATCCACACCCCATATGCCTATATTCACAAAGGATACTCCACATCAGGAGGTAGAAACACCTGTTGCCCTGCGTGGACCGAGGACAGGGCTGGATGCCCAGATGGTAGTTATAGATCCCATTCCCATGCCACCCAGTGAACACCTCCAACAGGTCGGGGCGGCAACCGCAAAGGCAGTCCTGCAGGAGATCGGAACACCACCAATGATCGAAGACCAATTGGCCAACAGCATAAAGGCCGGCCTGGATCAGTATAGACAACAGATCACCATCGACCTCTACCCTCCAGAATTGGGCAGGGTGGTCATTCAGATAGAGCGCAAGGAGGATGGCATAGAAGGTAGGCTCGAGGTCAGTAATAGGCAGACCCTTGCCAGCATCCATGAGGGCATTGGGCAGTTAACCAGTAACCTACACAGTCAGGGCATACAGGTCAGACACATCGAATTGTGCCTAAACGAACAGATGTCTGCCTTCGACCCATCGGCCAATAGGGAGGGGCACGCTCAATCAGATCCTAGGGGCCAACACCAGACACCTGTGCAGACGACCCAGGATCCAGGATGGCCATTGGGAAGGCAACAGGATCGCCACACATCTAACGGCCTGGGTAGGACCCCCGAAGGCTCGATCGATGTCCTTGTGTAGCCCGCGGCATATGTGAGCAAGGTAACAGGGCGATTGCTTAGGGGAAGGCATGTGGGATAATAACGGAGAGGGTGGGATTCGAACCCACGGTCCCGAGAATCGGGACACAGCCTTTCCAAGGCTGCTCGATAAGCCACTCCGACACCTCTCCGGAGCGCACTAATTTATTTATAGACTGCTAAGGGTTTTAGGTCAAGAAGATACACACACTGCTCCTAGCGGATTGCCCGATCCAGGATCAGCTCCAGTACAAGTCTCTGCTGGCAAAGCACCCGCCTTTCCCAGACACCAAGACCCGGTAACTGTAAGGTGGGATCTGGTTTGATGGTCCTTGCGAACATCCGGCCAAGCAGGGCCTGGCCAGCAGGCAGTATCTGGAATGATGCATGCAAACAGTTTGGCTCCTCCCTTGCCCAATACCATACGCTGGATTGCCCCACACGTAGATCGCCAATCGTTGGGCTACTGAGTAGAAGAACCCCAGCATCCAGTCCCTGGACTATCCCCAACAGCGTCCAACCATCCTCTAGATACACCACATCAGCCAACAGGCACGCGCTGCAAATGAGGTAAACTATGCATCCATATTTCATGTGGGTCATATACCCGGCCGCAGATATTTTGGGGACCACAAACCTTACTGGGTAAACCCAAGGCTCCTTATGATTGCGTCAAAGTCCTTCTCCAGCACCGCAAGGTTGTATGGTTCTATACATTGGCAAAGGATCAGGTAATAGATGCCATCCAGCAGTACCGTCACCTCCTTGACGTGGAACACGCCTAGCTCCTCTATCTTGAAGGTCTGTACCGACTCTATGGCAGGCATACCCGCCAATACTGTCTCAGTCCGCCTGACCTCATTGAAGTCGGTCACCACCGGCTTGAGGGAATCGAGTCTCCTGTTGAATACCTCATCGACCGTGGCGTCCGGACCAAGCCCTTTGACCGCTATCAACCTGGCCAAGGACCTGCACTTCTGGTACTGCATCTCCACTAGGTGAGCTGGATTCAGACTGGTTGCGATCTGCCATCCTGAAGGTGCAGCGATAAAGCAATTGAACTGGCTGGATGTATATACACGGCCTGTGACCTGGCCAATGGCCTGTTCAGCAGCCACTGCCTCTTGGAGCTGATACCCTCCTGTGATTTAGCAAGACGCAAGCTCGATATGATCTCATCAAACTGGGCAGACCACCCCTCGAATGCCTCAGGTGGTACTGCATCGCAAATAAAGAAATACAGCATTGGATGCGATGACAGATATACCCGCATCCGCCTGTGGGTCTGATGACCTTCAGAAGGCCTGAACTCCGCGACCTGGCTGAAACCCTACGTCCCTGCCGCCTCGGTAGGCCCTCTGTCCAAGACATGGATTACATCCAATATCTCCTATCTCCATCCTCACAGGTCCCTTCTGGTTAAGCCTGCTTCCGATGGCCTTCCGCATGCTATCTTGATCGAGGGGAGAATAGTCCATCTCCGCAAGACACAATTGCATGATCCCGTCTACATCCTTTGGGGCCATCAAGAGATTGTATCGCTGGATCAGATCGCGGACGGCCTGGCCATCGTTGGCAGATTGCGATGCCAAACAAACCTCACGATTGCAAGAACTGACTTATGTTGGAACATATGATCTCCTTACAATGGCCTTCCTGTCTTGTCGTTTTCTATCGGTACAGTCGATAAAATGCCCAGTGGGTTGGCAATGCCGCAGCCACTGCAGGCAGGCGGACCCGAAAACCGATTAACGAGCGAAGGTGGCCTCCGATCGTCTGGTGAGGATGGATGCGAAAGAGGCTCGATAGGGCTGATGGGGTTATATCCCGCCTCGGTTCAGGTACCTCCCATTGGTCCAGGACGCAGGCTAGGTCCAACGAGCCCTTGAGATACTCCCTACAACCAGCACATCCTTCAAGATGTGCAATCAATGGCATCAGGTCCCTGATGGTCTGAAGCTGCCCTGTAGTCATCTGATCTGTCTGATCACGAACTTGCTGGCACGCGTAGATTGGGTCCATCTGATGTCCCCTTATGGCTCTATCAGGTATGACCCCAGGGCAGCAGCTATAGACTGCCTCGCCCTGGTAGCCCTTGTCCTTGCTGCACCTTCGCTACATCCCAGGACCTGTGCAATATCCTTAAAGCCCATCTGGTGGTAATACCTCAGGACAAACTCGCTTCGGGCCTCCTCAGGCAGACGCCGTATGGCAGCTGCAACCAGCCTTACCGCCTCAGACCGCAAGGGTGTCTGCACCGGCCCATCTGCACCACGGTCCATCGCCCCAGCAAGCCGGTCGCCAGCTTGCGATTGATCAAATGGGAAACTAGACCTGCGGGACAGACTTATGCAGTGCTTGCCGGCCAAGTAAAGACCCACACAGTGAATCTAACCTGCCCATGCCTCCTGTAACCCTTGATACGTGTGCGTATCTTCACTAGGACCTCCTGGACCGTATCCTCTGGCTCATACCCTGTGGCGGCGAATCCCATCCTGACGATATATGCATGCGACGGCCTCTGAAGGCATCTGAGCAGTCCTTCAAGGGCACAACGATTGCCTTGCCGACACTACTCGATCAGATCCTCAGGTATTTCATCCATTGAGCATGACAAGCTACGACCTTTCCACCCATCTAAACGCAAGCACCTTATTACAAGAAAAACCTCTTCCCGCTCGGGATCAGATAAACTCCTGAGGCCCCGACCGCAAAGGCCCATCTCATTGGCATTTGCTCAAAATCTAGCTTTTTCTCAATTCTGCGCATAATAGTCGTACCTGCTGCTGGATATCAAAGGCCCACTAGACCCCTCCCCCAGGTCGCCGCGCAAATATTGACAAGCCCTTAGCCAAGCCTTAGCATGATTATAAGACCATGCCCCTGAAGATCGAGGGCGAATAGGTATTTGTAGGAGACGGGTAGAGAATGCCTAGGATACTGGATCGCCAACCACTGGTTGGCCTATCCACCTTATTAGATCGCAGAAAGGAGGTGATCAGCAGACCAGAAAAGGTAGAAACCGAGTTGAGGAGCTGTATCAGTAGGAGGGGAATGATCCCTGTAAAGGTAGGGTTAGAAACCTAGTCAGTTAGTCCTAGAAGGAGGAACACTATGCGTAGATCTGCTTACCTTATGGTGGTCGCTACTCTGTTCTTGATACTGTCGCCCTGTCTGGCCGCAACGCTGGTTGAGGATGACTTTGAGGGTGCTGAGCTGGATCTGGCCAAGTGGCAGGCACTAAACGGCCCTGATGTCAGTATCGTACAGGCCAACGGACAAGTCTTCTTCAATAGACCAGCCACACAACTTAACTACCTCCTCACCGCCAAACAGTACGACCCAGCCGTCACACCACTAATCATCACAGGCTCGGTCACATTGGGCCCTGACGGCGATATGGACGTCTGGACAAGGCCGCCATCACAGCCAACTCCGGCGGAGGCCCTGGCCACGTACTAGACAGCGGCATAAGGATCAACCTCTGGACACAGGCATTGGCTCAAGGCTGGCCTCCAGATCTCAATATACAGGAAAAGACACCTGGCCAGTGGCCTTGGGTCAGCTTGACATCAGGGGCAAACATACCTGGCAACATACAGGCCAAAGACTGGAAGTTCGTGATCACAGATGATGGCACTACCATCACCGCCACATTCACACAGGCAGATGACCCAACCAATACACTGACCACTTCTGCCACCTGCACCACCAAGTTCGCCACCAACTATGTGGCCATAACCGTGGTCAACGGGTATCTAAATGAGCTGACCATCTCGACGGATAGACCTCAACTCGGCTTCAAGGACGACTTTGAGGCGGCACATGACTACATATTGGAGGACCTGGGCAACTATGCAGGCCTGCTAGATGGCACCATAGTGGCATGCAATGCCTCGGTCAACCGGCCAGGTCAGCTCTACCTGTCCACGGTCAACGCTATCTGGGATCCAGGTCCTGGTCCGATGCTATACGTGACCATAAGCGGCGACTTTGTTGCCACCGTGAAGGTCACGGAGTTCGCCGGCACGTTGGCTGCGCCTGTTTATCACAATGACTGCGGGATCATCGCCAGGGATCCGGCTAGTGATGGAGGTCAGGAGAACTGGGTCTCCATGCGCTACTTCCCGACCTGGACGGCATTCGTTGCCAGCAGTACCAAGGACGGGGTCAGGGATGAACTGGGCCAGACCACTGGCACATGGCTAGGTTCAGACACCTTTGCCATTGCCCAGCAGTATCCGTATATCCAACTTGAGCGAAAGGGTAGCAACTTCTACTTTAGGATCAGCTCGGACGGCGTCAACTTCATACCTCTAACCGATCCTGGGTATCAGGGGATCTTTGACGGCACCCAACAGCCGTTGGTGATCAGTAGGCCAGACCTGCCCACTACCCTACAGGTAGGTCTATTCAACTGCACATACTCTGATCAGATCGGCTACGCGGTCTTTGATGACTTTGTCATCACTCAGTAGCCTCCCCCTCACACAAAGGGGGCCTGCATGACCTGCAGGCCCCCTAACTTTTTTCTTACTGGCCCCTTCGGGTCAGTTGTATATCGTCTATGTAGATCGTGCCGGTGCCACCTGAAATAGGCGAAACATGGTTGCCTACACCAAGTATGATCGCCTTGACATGGCCTAGGTCAAGCCCTGCCTGTGAGAAGGCACTTAGGGGTATATCCCACTGTTCCCAAAGCCCAGTTGCGATCACCACTGGGTCTGGATGGTTGACAACCTTGACTACACCGCTGGCATCCCTCAATCCCACATAGAATGGTTCTGGCTGGTTACCCTGGATCTGGGCAACCGCACCGATATCGGCGATCTGCCAGGACCCACTGATCAAGCCGCTCGTTGAGACCTGGGAGAACCTGGCCCCGCAGGCCCTGCCTGCCACCCGGCTGGTCACTGCCAGGCCTATATATACATTCGTACCCATCTTGATCGTCACGGTAGAGGCAGCAGGATCTGCACTCACAGGCACCCAATTGACCCCGTCGGTCGATACCCTGGCAGTGAACGCATCCCCTTGTCTGGTCAGGCTGACCCAGTAAGGGGCAGTCAATCCCGTCTGAGTCACGGCCTGGGCATTTTGACCGGTCTCTGATCGCCATTCAAGCCCTATGCCACTGGCTGGAGTGACTACCACCATGGCATATGTGGAGGTAGGGTCAAGTGTCTGCCTTATCATGACCGCCGCCTTTGCAGCAGGGTGGGTCAGACCCACCCCCTCAACCCTGGCCACTATGGAGCCATTGCCCGCCAGGGACTTGTAGACAAAACGGAACTCATCTGTAAAGCCGCCGATATTGGCACCTGCACCATTCATGATGATCTGCCCAGCAGAAGGCTCCAAGAAGGCTGCAGGTACCCCTTGAAGGAATATGGTCAGGCTGTCAAGCCCACCCTTTGTCCAGGATTGTGGCGTATCGAACTCCCTTACCGTCTCGGAATAGTAAGGACTACGGGTGTTGTCATAGCCCAATGGCATGGACTGCTGACCGGAATGTGTGATCAACTGCTCTGCAAAGGGTGGCTGGAAATTGCCCACAGTCGAACCGGTCCCATTGCCTGAGGACGGGTCTACCTTGCACTCCAAGGAGCCTGAGTGGCCTGCACCATCCACCCATGCAAAGAAGATACGCCTGCACCTATCGTCATAGGTCTCGAAATCATCAATGGTCTTGTAGCCAATGGTGGTAAAGCTCCAGGTCTGCCCCTCCCAGAGGGCTGCCTGGGGGCCTAGTTGATTGACCTTCCAGTAATAGGTACGGCCATATTCCAGGCCCAGGGCCTCCATTGGGTAACGGTTTTCAGGAGGGATTATTGCAGCAACGGACTGGCTGGCCACCTCCTCCCGAGTGCTACCAAGATAGAGCTCTGCGCCTACAGCCTCGCGACCAGGCCGCCAATAGAGCTGCCCATCTATGGCCACATCGGTGGCCCCATCAGCAGGCTCAGGGGCAAATGCCTGCAATGGGACATAGAAGAACCTGACCTCACTGAGGCCGGCCTGCTGCCTACCGCCCCAAGACCTGGTCACGGTCAGCCTCACATACCGTGCAACCTGGCCCTTCATGTCAACCTCTGTGTTGTGTTTGTAGCCTACCTTCCCTGTACCCTGGGCGAATTCAGGTACCCCATCTATGGTTGTCCAACCCATTCCGTCCACCGAGACCTCTACCACCACATCCCTTGCCCCATATCCCATAAACGGCTCCATACCCTGGTTCTGGTTCCATACCCACATCTGATAGAGCTTGTAGGGCCTATCAAACTCATACATGATCCAGGCAGGCCAATCGCCGCTCTTGCTGAGCCACATCGTGCTGGAGGAGGTGCCGTGTCCATCCTGGGCATCCAGACCAGATCCATCTATGGTCTTTTCGGGGCCCATAGAAGGGGTAGAGGTGGAAGATGCCGTTACACTGATTGGCCTGATGGGATATGCATAAGGTTCTGTGGTAAAAGACCAGACCTGACCAGGATGTATCGTCAGATCAGGCAGCCCATTGACCTCGTCCACCCGCCAATAATAGGTCCGATTGAAGTCCAATAGGACGGATGGCCTATAGCTCGTGGCGGTCTGATCACGACTTACCAACACGCCCATAGGCTGTACCCTCGTGGCTGAGGCCATTACAGATGGATCCGTTCCCAGGTATACATCACGGGTCTTCGCATAAGGCCCAGGATTCCACGCTAGGATGACATCCCTCGGTACGTCCGTTGCACCATCAGCAGGTGTAGGCTCAGATGCGATCGGGCCTGCATACCCCTTCATGATGATCTTGGATCTGCTCGGTGGTAAGGCCGCGCCTGTATATCCTGACGTCATCAAGTATACCGGTGTAAAGCCTACCAGATGCACCATGATTCTCACCAATGTAGACATTGTTGTCGTTGGCCGCTATCTGGCCTGATGCCGTATACCTGGCACTGACTACACCATCTATATAGATCCTTGCCTCCTTTCCGTCATAGACCCCGGCAACATGGTGCCATTCGTTGTCCGTAACGGGCTTGCTGGCATCAAACCATGGCATACCTGACGTGACAGTGCCATTAATACCCATGTGGATGGAGTTACCGGTCTCTGATGACCTGCTCAGCCGCCATGCGGTATCCCCCTTTGTTATGATCGCAGCCCAGTTCCTGGTAAAGCCAGGTGTCTTTAACCAGCAGGCCATGGTGATCTGGCTCTGTATCTGGAAAGAAGGACCATTGCCACAGTCAATATAGCAATCGATACCATTGAACTGGAGGGCCCCACCGAGCTTACCTTCCACCCAGACGGGGGTGCCGTTGATGGTACCGTCATTGCCATTACCACTGGAGTCGTATGCAATGTTGCCACTACCCTCATCCAACCGCCACCAACCCACTAGATCTGGCTCAGGACCGGCGGTAAAGCCCCAGGCCAAGCTGTACAGGACTATGGAGATATAAACAACGCAGACAAGGGATTTGTTTCTAGATGGCATGATGAATCCTCCTTTTTGCAGACCTACCCACTACCCGGGACCTCCACTATCAGATCCCACTACAAACAGGATAACTTTATCTGGATTGTCGTTCAAGGCCCTGCCAAAATGACCAACAATCAATGTTCTGGCCTGTCTTCCACCCAGGCGAATCTGCCCCTCTCTACAGACCAATCCTCGGCAAAGAAACCTGCCAAGACCACGCCCTTTATGCCCTCTGTCAACATCCTGGAGCTGATGACA
Organism: Sedimentisphaerales bacterium; assembly: GCA_029907605.1. GTDB lineage: Bacteria > Planctomycetota > Phycisphaerae > Sedimentisphaerales > Anaerobacaceae > DTPU01. Next base: position 23,105 of record JARYLO010000015.1, on the reverse strand, counting down.
ACACAGTCAGGGATGTGGCAACCTGAACCGATATAGCCAAACCTATCTGTCAGCCTCATACCTGGTAGCCCACTGCCGCTTATGACACCAACGCATGCATGATTGCTACCTGGTCTGGGCCTCAAGAAAAGGCATGCCAGGTCCTGGCCCTTGAAGGTCCTGCCGCCACATTCAACGTACCCCCTCCTCACCTGCACTGGACTATCTGTCAAGAGGGCCTGCCAAGACCTATGGGTATCTGCATTGCCGTAGATGATCACACCTCTGTCAGGCTCCCTAGCTGGGTCAAAGGCCGTGTCTGGGATCACATCCACAGAACCATTGCCCTGATACCACCATTGCTGGGCATCAAACCTGGCCTTTGCAGCAGCCCAGGTGGTCTCGTCCTGGCTACCAGCAGTGCCATATACAAAGACCATCCTGTGGTTGAACGCAAGCTTAAATGGGCCATACCTATGGGGCCCTTTCAGTAGTGGAGAGGGCCTGTCCATTACATACCAACCATAATTGCCAAGCCTAAGCCATACAAGACCAGCATACCTCGAGGGATCGGCAATCAGACGATGGCCATCGATCTCTATCTCAAGCTGGCAACCATCCCGAACCATGCCCTTCAGTATCAGGCACAGCCGCTGGACGTTCTCTGTAACACCCCTTACGGCCGGTATCCCAGGATCAAGTGTAAGGTCCACCTTACTCATTGAAGATGGTATCTGCTGAGACTCTATACAGACCCACCAACACCTTGAGGAGACCTCTGGGTTGGCGGTCGTGAACCTTACGTGTCTGACCTCATCCCTTGCAGGCAATCGATGCCTGGCAAAGAAGTCGAACATCGCCGGCCAATCCACACAATCGGCCCCTTCTTGCTTGTCCGACAGATCCCACCAATGTCCTGCGCCAGGCTGCTCGTGGTACACCCAGTCGTGATGGGACTTGGTCAACTGATCTATCATCAACCTGGCCTGTTGAGGTCTTACCACATCATCAGCTCCACCATGAAGTATGTAGATCCCCATTGCCCAAAGGTTGTCCGCAAGGCCGATCGTATTACTTGTGTTCTCTGCAAGCGAGAGTATCTCTGATACCGGTCCTGAGGGCTGTGGTGGGCCAGTGCGGCGGTATGATCCCAGACTGATCCAGCCTGCACTTGGCCCTATGGCCCCAAATTTATCTGGATATGTGCAACCAAGTATCCATGTCCCATGTCCACCCATTGAATGGCCTGTCAAATAGACCCTGGTTGGATCAAATCGCAAGGTCCTGCTGACCTGCCCGATCACCTCAAGTAGATCCAACCTGCCCCAGTCCTCCCAATCAAACCCATAAGGCCTGCGGTTTGTCGGGCAGACTATGTGGCACCAGGACTTGGGGGCATACGCCGCGGCCTGGCCTAATGCCTGCACGCCTGCACCATGTAGGCTCAATACAAGGGCAGGCAGGGGACTCGATATTGGCCAGGTGCAGGCATGCCTTATCGCATAGTACTGTACAGACCCATCGATATCGCTTACGAATGTCTGCATCAGCGGCTGGTCCTTCTCCTTGACCTGCAGGGTCATATCAACCTGATCCAATACCTCAACGCCTCGCATCAGCTCGACCCGACAGGTCACTGGACCAGCTCGATCAAGACGTACATGCCCCAGTTCAAAGCCGACCTTTCTGAACGATAATCCCTCTATCCGCGGTATTGGCGAACGGTTCCTTTGGCCCGAGGGCCAGGTCACCTGCAGCGACAGGTCTGTCTGAGGTTGCTGGGATGCGTTGATGATTACGATGGCACCCACAGTATTCACATCCATCCCCGCTACCAGATCTGGCAGGGTTGCATCTAGTGGGTTGATCAACAATTGGGGGGTTTCCATCACCATCACCTTTGCCCTGCCCCGACTCCTCCAGGCCCTGTGCAACAATAGGTCATTTCGACCTATCCTGAGCATGACCGGCAGATAGGTGATATTGAAGTTCGTCTCCCAGGATTCATACCTTTCCTTTGATGCATATCTGCTGCCTATGTAAGGCCAGCCATTGATGTACAACATCTCTGCACCCTGGACGTTCAGCAATACCGGACGCTGTCGGTCCGATGTTATCGAAAGGTATAGATACCCGCTACGGCCAGGCTGGACAAACCACCCTTCTCCATCGACCACGACCTTCTGCCAGGTATGTTCCTTCCCATCTTCATCCGTGATCACCTCGCCTTCCTTTGGTGGTAGCCACCTGTCCTGGACGATCTGTGCAACGACCGGGTCGGTATAGACCACCTGTGGACCGTAACGCCCCACCCCATCCAGTAACAGACCCTCTTTTATCGTAACTGCCCTCTCCAATGCCTGTTGGAGTGCACCTGCACATCCAATGTGTACCAACAGTAGATTCAGACAGACTATTCTGCGGTACCCCGGCTTGCTCGTCTTACCGTCTCTATCACGTCCCATACCCAGCACCCTAACAAACAACCTGCGATCTTCAGACCCGGGCACATTATACGCATCCGGGCTCAATACCAAGCAGGCGGCACCTTGACCGTGGCGGCCCAGGACATATGATCTAAGTTGTTCGATAAGGGGTAACCTATGGCAAAGGAATTGACATACGTAATCATAACACCATATTCGCTCTATAAGTCCCGTACCGGTGGGATCATCAGCAGGCTTATAAGCAGGAGCGGATTGGAACTACTCAGTGCAAGGATGTTTGCACCAAGCAGGCAGTTGGCAGAGGAATATGCCAGGTTAGCGATCTGTGATGATGACCCTCAAGATAAGGTCATCCAGAGGCTGATCTCTAACTATATCCTGAATCAGTTGGGCCCAGACCCTAAGACCGGAAGAAGAAGGCGGGCCATGGTCCTGCTATTTGGAGGCGATGATGCAGTGGCCAGGATCATGGAGGTGGTAGGTATGTTCCGCCTGGGACAATACGGTGGCCAGACCATCCGCGACACGTATGGAGACCTGGTCTGCAATAGCAGTGGCGAGGTTGTCTACTTTGAGCCTGCAGTGCTTACTGCCCCTTCCCTAGCACAGGCCAAGGAGTGGATCAGATTATGGGCAACGTACTCAGGCACAGATGGGGGCCTTCTGGAGGGTGTGGTTCAATACCCTCCGGATCAACAGGTCCAAAAGACCCTAGTGCTGATCAAACCGGACAACTTCCAGTTCCCTACAGGAAGGCCGGGGAACATGGTCGATTCCTTTTCTAGGACCGGGCTCTATATAATCGGCATCAAGGTGGTGCATATGAGCCCAGCCCAGGCAATGGAGTTTTATGCTCCTGTCCGGCAGGCACTGCACGAAAGGCTAAGGCCTGTTGCCACTGCAAAGGCCAAGGCCTTGCTAGAGGAGGGGCTGGAGTTGAGGATACCGACAGAGTATATGGAAAGGCTTGGAGAGATTGTAGGCCCACTTTTTGCTGAGGAACAGTTTGCAAGATTGATAAAGTTCATGTCTGGGTTCAGGCCCGACGAATGTCCTGCTGGGCGGCTAGATCAGCCTGGAAAGGAAAAGTGCATCGCCCTTGTTTATGAGGGGCCAGATGCGATCCGCAAGATCCGCGAGGCATTAGGCCCGACCGATCCATCCAAGGCCCCTCCTGGATCTATCCGCAGGGAGTTCGGCCATGATGTGATGGTAAATGCCGCACATGCCAGCGACTCGGTCGAGAATGCCATCAGGGAGATCCGCATCATGGACGTAGCAGAGAACACATTCAAGCGTGCCGCAGAGGAGTTCTACGGACCTATCTAGCTATTGCCCAGGTCCACCAACCAGCGCCGGCCTAGACTGCTGCGAAAGCAAGGCTTTTGCCTGCTGGGGTGTTGCAGGAGGCCATTGGCCGTTTGCCTGTAGCTGTTTAAGCTGGTCCAGGTGCTTGATGCTGATGATCGTCCTGCACTTAGGAAAACGGTCACAACCAAGAAACTGGCCCTTTGCACTGTTACGGATCACCAACTGGCCCTCTGTGCACCTGTAGCACCTGATCCCTGTTGGCACCGGTGCCGGCCTGACAGGTAGGACATTCCCTTGCCTGTCCAGCTTCAATGTGGTCTTGCAATTCGGATAATCCGAGCAGCCTAGGAAGCTACCGAACCTACCCCGCCTCAAGATCATGGGCTTGCCACATACAGGGCAGATATGCTCTGTTGGGGCCGATTGCTCGACCATCTTGCCGTCCTTGTCACATGGGCTTGTAAATCTACAATCCGGATATCCAGAACAGCTTAAGAACCGATTGTTCTTCCCAAGACGATAGACCAATGGCCTGCCGCATCTCGGACATGTGTATGGGCTAGGTGTCGTCTCTGCCTTTGCATGCCTCATCTGCTCCAGTGCAATCTGCAGGCTTTGTTTGAAAGGCTCATAGAACTCCTTGAGCACACTAGTCCAGTCAATGTGCTGTTCCTCGATCTTGTCTAGCTGCTCTTCCATGAACCTGGTGAAGGCGATATCCATTATCCTTGGGAAGAATTGATTGAGCTTATCTGTAACTATCTCACCCAGGTCAGTGGCATAGAACTTCTTATCCCTTTGCTCCACATAGCCACGTTCCTGGATCGTACTGATGATGGTGGCATAGGTGCTCGGCCTGCCGATCCCCTCCTTTTCCAAGGCCTTTATGAGCGTGGCCTCTGTATACCTGGCAGGAGGTTTGGTGAAGTGCTGTTGCGGACAGATGTCAACCACTGCCAACCTCTGACCAGGCTGGAGTGCTGGGAGCGGCTGATCGTTTGATACTATAGGCCAGATACGGCTGTAGCCATCAAAGACCTGCGTCCTGCCTGTAGCCCTATACCAACAGGTCCCTATACACGTGGGGACCTGTATGTCCACCGTAGTGACATTCCATATGGCAGGTCTCATCTGCGATGCGACAAACCTCCGCCAGATCAGGTCATAGAGTTTGTACTGATCTTCGGTCAGGAACTCCCTGATCTCTGGCGGGGTCAGGTCTACATCCGTAGGCCTTATGGCCTCGTGTGCCTCCTGGGCGCTCTTGTTGGAGGTACTGTGACGATTGGGCTCATCTGGCAGGTATTCCTGACCTATCTGGGCCCCTATATACCTACGCACCTCCTGGATCGCCTCAGGGGCAACATGTGTGCTATCGGTACGCATGTATGTAATCAGGCCAAGTGAGCCCATGGAGCCGAGCTCCACACCCTCGTAAAGCTGTTGGGCTGCAGTCATTGTACGCTTTGCAGAAAAGCCCAACCGGCTCGCTGCTGCCTGCTGGAGTGTAGAGGTGATGAATGGCGCAACAGGCTGGCTGACCGATTCCTTGGCCTGCACCTGTGCAACGGTAAAGGTGGCATTGGAAAGGGCCTCAAAGACCTGCATGGCCTGATCTTGGTTGGAGGCCCTGAACCTCTTTTCATCGATCCTGATCAGCTCTGCCCTGAATGCCTGATGTTCTGCCAGCCAGGCATTCACCTCAGAAGGGTCTGCCTGTGAGCCCTTTACCTGGGCCCATTCATCCTTCAGGTTCCCCTGGAGGTCGGCCGTCAGTATGGCCGGTATGAGCCAATACTCCTCTGGCACGAATTGACGGATCTGCCGCTCCCTCTCCACGATCATCTTGACCGCGACCGATTGCACCCTTCCTGCAGATAGGCCCCTTGTGACCTTCTTCCAGAGCAAAGGACTGATCTGATAACCCACGATCCGGTCCAGGATACGCCTTGCCTGCTGGGCCATCACCTTGTACATGTCCAGCTTGCCAGGATTGGCAAAGGCCTGCTGGATGGCAGACTTGGTGATGGCATTGAAGATCACGCGATAGACCCTCTCCTCCGGCAAACCTAACACCTGTGTCAGGTGCCAGGCTATGGCCTCACCCTCCCGGTCCAGATCTGTTGCCAGGTAGAGCCTTTCAGCTCGCCTGGCAGCGGCCTTCAGCTCAGATACGATCTTCTTTTTGCCTGGCAGTACCTGGTAGGTAGGCTCAAAACCATTCTCTATGGCCACCCCCAACTGCCGCTCAGGCAGGTCACGGATATGGCCCATCGAGGCCTTTACCTCAAAGCCATTACCCAGATACCTCAGGATCGTCTTGGCCTTCGCGGGCGACTCTACGATCACTAACGCCTTCTTGGAATCAGTTCTTGCCATCTGCTATAAGTCGAACCCCTGTCCGCCAACATGCGGACCCTTACCCTCACGGTGTCGGCAGTGGTCCAGATTTACATTAGGCGCTGGACAATTATCTTAGGTAGTCCTGGAAGTCAAGGCAAAAAGCCGCCAGCCTGTTTGCCCTTCCTTTTGGCAGGGTTAGCTGCTATAGTTATACGGCTGGCCTGAGGTTGGTAGGCCAGGGTATATTTGTCAGGTAGAAGCGTGTTCGACACCCTTACAGAAAAACTCAGTTCGGTCTTCAGGTCATTGAGCGGACGCGGCCGCATCACAGAGGCCAATATATCGGACGCCATGTACCAGGTCCGCAAGGCCTTGCTGGAGGCGGACGTACACTACCAGGTGGTCAAACAGTTCTGTAAGGACGTACAAGAGGCCGCCATAGGCCGCCAGGTCCATCATAGCCTCCACCCTGGCCAGTTGATGATAAAGATCGTCTATGACGAGCTGGTCAGGCTTATGGGGCCTGTGGATACCAGGATCTACTTTGTCAGCCCAGGTCCAACGGTGATCATGCTTGCAGGCCTCCAGGGCTGCGGCAAGACCACCACTGCGGCCAAGCTAGGGCTGTATCTGGTCTCAAAGGGCCGAAAACCGCTACTAGTGGCAGACGACCTGCAGAGGCCGGCTGCGGTAGAGCAACTGAAGATACTGGGCCAACAGGCCGGCATCCAGGTGTATGCCGAGCAGGCCACAGACCCAGTGGCCGTGGCAACCAGGTCTGTCAGATTCGCAAAGGAGAACGGCCTCGATGTGGTGGTACTGGACACGGCCGGCAGGCTGCACGTGGACGACGCCCTGATGGAGGAGCTTCAAAGGATCACAAAGGCGGTGGCATGCCACCAAATTTACCTGGTCTGCGACGCCATGACCGGCCAGGATGCGGTCAACTCCGCCAAGGAGTTCAACGACAGGCTGGAGCTGGATGGGGTGATCTTGACCAAGCTTGATGGCGACGCCAGGGGCGGGGCGGCCTTATCAGTAAAGGCCGTGACAGGAAAGCCTATTAAGTTTATCGGTACTGGGGAGAAACTGGATAGACTTGAGGAATTCCACCCTGAACGTATGGCCAGCCGGATCCTCGGGATGGGGGATGTGGTCAGCCTTGTGGAGAAGGCCCAGCAGCATATCGAGGCACAAGAGGCTGCCAAGATGCAGCAGAAGATGGTCAAGGGCACATTCGGCTTCGATGACTTCCTCAAGCAGCTCCATGCCCTCAAGAAGATGGGCGGCCTGACAGAGATGATGAAGATGCTCCCAGGGGCCGGGCAGCTGCAGGAATTGGAACTGGACGACAGCCAGATAAAACGGATGGAGGCCATAGTCCAATCCATGACCCCCCAGGAGCGCCGTAACCCAGATATCATAGATGCATCCAGGCGCAGGCGGATCGCTGCCGGGGCAGGGGTCCAGCCACATGATGTATCCAGCCTGGTAAAGACCTTTATCCGTACAAGGGATATGATCAGGGCCCTTAGTGGCGGGACCTTTGGCGGCCTGAGGAACCTCCTGGCTGGGGGGTTCAACCTGGAGGCGCTCAGCGCAGCCATCCAGTCTGGGCGGAAGTTCAAGCTGCGCACACAGGCCAGGCACCAGGTCCGCAAGAAGGCAAGGAGGAGACGCTGATCGGACAAAGGCTTACGATAGAACAATACCTCCAACAGGTCTCGCTTTTCTGCGAAGATGCCTTTGGCAACCTCATAAGGCGGCAGTTTGAGGGCATCGATGGTAGCTCTGAGCTTGCCATGCTTGCCTGCCCAACAAAGGAGGAACTAAGTCAGATCCGACGCGTAGTTGCAATCATGACAGAGCAGGAAAAGGCCTCTGCGGCCGAGCTGACCGATGCACAGATACAGAGGCTGGCACAAGATGCCAAGGCAGATCCTGCCGTGATAGCGATATTCTTCAATGGCTACGCATTACATTGCAAACGCGTTTCCTGACCGCATAGTGCAGGTCGGGGATATTTGACATATACATGGATATAGGAGCGAAAGATGGCAGTAAAGATCAGATTGACAAGGCACGGTAGAAGACACAGACCACTGTTCAGGATCAACGCGGTCGAGGCAAGGACCCCGCGGGATGGGAAGATCCTGGAAATGCTCGGCCATTATGACCCCATAGAGAAGGATAAGTCCAAGCAAATAGTGCTGAATACGGAGAGGGTCAAGTACTGGCTGGATAAGGGTGCTATTCCTACAGAGACGGTTGCACACCTCCTTGCTCGCTGTGGCATCAAGACCAAGTTCGCCGAACAGAAGAAGGCAAGGCGACAGCGCGCAAAGGCCATCGCAAAGAAGAAGGGTGTTGCTGTTGCACAGCCAGCCAAAAAAGACAGTAAGGCCAGTGGCGAGTGAGGATCGATGTCCTGACCATCTTTCCTGAGATGTTTCAATCGCCCCTCTCGTGTTCAATACTTGCAAGGGCACAGAAGAAGGGGCTGGTAGAGATATTCCTGACCAACATACGCGACTTTGCCACCGACTCGTATAGGAAGGTGGATGACAGGCCTTACGGCGGCGGGCCTGGGATGGTGATGATGCCCGGACCCGTCTTTGCCTGCTACGAGCATGTGGCTGCCCAAAGTCCTCTCAAGGGGCCGGTGATACTGTTGACCCCACAGGGAAGGAGGTTCGATCAGGCCAAGGCCAGGGAATTGAGCCAACTTGAACGTCTGTTCTTGATATGTGGGAGGTATGAGGGCTTTGACGAAAGGATCAGGATAGGTTTGAATGCAGAGCCCCTATCCATAGGTGACTATGTACTTAGCGGCGGTGAACTTGCGGCTATGGTCATCATTGACGCTGTTGTCCGCCTGATACCTGGAGCCCTTGGTGATCAAGACTCGACACGCGAGGAGTCGTTCAGCAATGGCCTGCTGGAGTACCCCCAATACACAAGGCCTGAGGTCTTTAGGGGGATGCAGGTCCCACCTGTACTGCTCAGCGGTGACCATGCAAAGATCGCACAATGGCGCAGACAGCAGGCCATCGAGAGGACCAGGATGTGGCGGCCTGACCTGCTGGAAGGCAGGGATGATATAGGATAGATCAGCTCGGTTTCCTGGCCTGTTGGCAGAACCTGGCCATCAACTCCATGGCCCTCTGGGTCCTCTCAGGGCTGCCATCCATCTTTGCGTATGCATCAACCAACTCCAGCAGGTCAGACGCAGGTTCGACAGAGCCGTACTTGTGGCTGACATTCACGATAGCAGCATCGAGGCCGTATTCCATGGCCTTGGCAAGATATGCCCTGCAAACCCCAACCTTCCTGCCAGGCAGGTCCCTGACACAATTGCTGATACCCAATGAACAATGCACGCCCTTAAACTTTGGCAAGGATCTGATCTGCTTGATAGTCTCAAAGGTCCTGTAAGTATAGCCTGGCACACCTGGCTCCATGGGCATATCTATTGCTAGCGGGAATACCGTAGAATCAAAGAAGAGCTGGTCTGGCCTGAAACCATATCTTCCCACTGCTGCATCGAATATCTCCTCTGCAAGCCTGACCACCTGGTCTATCGAGCAATAGCCACGCTGCCCCTCCTTACTCCCCTCGCCAACCAGTAGGCCTACCACAGCAAAGTCGAACCTAGACCTCAATGGGAGGATCTGATCTACGGTGTAGGTCTTGACAGAGTTGACAAGCGGCGGCTTGACTGGCCTGTCTGTCTTGTACCATTCCTCCAATCCTGCTATAAGGACCTGATTATATCCGCTGTCAACACATACTGGTACCCCCTTACCCCATTGCCTGACCAGCCTGACATATCGACGCATCATCTCTACTGCCTTCGATACGTCGTCCTCCCCAAATGCATCCACATTGACGGCGATATAGTCGGCACCATCATCTGCCTGCGACTCGATCAGTGCCTTCATGTAATCAAGTGCAGGATTTGGACCTAGATAACCATCCGGCCCGCTATCCTCTAGTTGCCTCATCACCTGGCCTACCTTCGGTATGGAGGCATGTATAGATTCACCGATCAAGATAAGCTTACGGCTCATCGCATGATCCCTGTCAAATAGGTAGTTTATGATCGAACTTGTACCAAACAATCTTGGATCCCTGGGCCTATTGATCGTGGACAACAGGCGATCCCGGCCGTTGGACTCTGCTGCAGCAGCAAGGTATATCCTCTCTCCTATACAGATCCTGTTTGGGTCATTACCACACATGCCTTCAACCGTCGCGTCTCCACAAGGGGGATTGTCCAGGCCCTTTTCGCAGCCCCCCATCGTGCATAGGCCAAAGTTCTCAGGCAGGAAGCAATCACCGCAGTGTTGACATTCAAACACCAGATACTTGAAGGCCTGTTCAAAGGCATTGAAAAGCTTGTACATGGGCCCATCCTCCTTGTCTGCACCGAAGAAGGCCATCAATCCTCTGAAGGCACGAAATCCCCTATATCGCTTGTCTAGCAAGAGTCTGTGCGATGCATTGAAGAACCTGTGCTTAAATGTCTTGTCAGGTTCACATAGCAGCTGCTGGTTGCCGGCCTGGTCAAAGAGGTAGAATGGATCCTCAGGCGGCCAGCAAAGGTTCTCCTTGTGACTAGTCCAATGATCCCCTATCTGGGCGGCCCTCTGAAGGATCCTTATAAATACCTCAAAATCCTCTACGCCTGCGATATCCACCCCTGCTGCACCCAAGGACCTGTACATGGACACCTGCTGCGCGGCACGTTCTATGTGAGCGTCAAGGTCCTCCGAATAGATCCTCTCCAATAACTGGTCACTGACAAAACAACCGGGTAGCTTGCCATCGTGCATCAACCTAGGCGCTGCATTAAGGCTGGTCAGCAGATACACGTTTCCGAACACAGGCACCGTTATGTTTCTCCTTGCTAGGTACAGGAACAACTCCTGGCTCTTACGCCAGTCCCAACCTACCTGTGTAATGATATACTGGGCACCGCAGGCCAGCTTCTTCTCTAGCTTGTAGTACTGCTGCAATAAGGATGCTTCTGTGTACTTAAATGGCGATACCGCCGCCCCTGCAAAGAATCTCCTTGCAACTGCAAGCCTAGATGGTTCTGTGTTCAAGAGGATCTGGTTGTTCATCAGCCTGACCAGATCCAGCAAACCAAGGCTGTCCAGCTCAAATACGCCCTTGCCATCTGCTGGCCTATCGCCTGTAAGCAGCAAGACCGTCTCTATCCCTGCGTCCAGATATGACGATAACAGGCTCCTTAGACCTGCACTGTTATGATCCTTACAGGTGACGTGTGCGATAAGATCCAGGTCACCTGCAAGGCCCTCATCCTGAATCTGTGTGATCAGTAGCAATGGCTCTAGGTTGGCCACGCCCCCTGGATTATGCGGGAAGGTAAGGGCCGATACACAGAAGCACTCAGGTATCTCCTTTCGGCCAGGTCCTGCCAGGGCCTGAAGGAACCGCCGTATCGGCCTGGTATCTCGACCTGGCCCAGGGACCAGCTCTATGAGAACTAGAAATCCCTGCCTTGCCTGCAGACGATCCTTAAGGGTAGTTCTTGCCATGCGCACCTACCACGATCTCAAAGGTAGATGCAAAGGATATTCAAATCTCGCTCAAAAGGCCACAGAAAAGATGGGCTACTGGGCAGGCTTGTCCTTTGCCTTCTTGGCCTTCTTCTCCTTCTTTGGCTTGGCAGCCGAGCGTCCTGTAGGGCCCTCGGCCTTGAGGAACACCATCGCAGATAACACCAAGGCGACCACACCAAGTCCACCGATCGCATACACGATGAACTGCTTTGTCACCTCTACAAGGCCTGGCGTAGCGCCGAACAGGTGGGCGCTGACCGTGGCTACTAGCGTATATGTTGCCACTACCAAGGATAGACCCAATAGGCCTGCAACCAATGGATCGGCAGGGTCTTCAACAACAGGTACTGGCATGGCCACTGGGGCAACAGGTGCGGCAGCTACACCAAGGTCCACTGCAGGTGCTACCTCCTCAGGAGGGCCGACCTCCGCAGCCACCTCCGCTGGCTCAGCAGGGGCCTCCTTCTGGCCCTCAGGTGCATAGATCTCGTCCAGGACACCGCCAAGGGATGTGTCGTCGGCCTGGAGCGAGAGGTCCAACAGCCCAGAACCGCTGCCAAATGTATCGAGGTTCACGTCCTTCTCTATCTCCTCCAGCGAGGCCTCTGAGGACTCCTCACCTGCCCCTAGCCCTGCCAAGGTCTCTGCAAGGGTATCGTCGGTCAATTTGTGGTCCTTGTCGCCCTCGTCTACTACCTTGACACCCTCATTGGAGATGGTTGTATCAAGTCCAGCCTCATCCTTTGCCTTGGTCGCATCAGAGGCCAGCAGTATATCCTCCTCAGAGGTCCCTCCAGGTGCCGCAGTCCCCACCGTATCGGACAATCCTGTGGTCTCATCAGCCACCTGCTCGGCCAGGAAGATATCCTCCTCAGGTACAGGGGCCTGTTCTTGTTCTATCGGTGCCCCTTCTGGCTCTGGCTCGGTTGCGAACAGGGACTCCAACTCCTCAGGCCGCAGGCCTTCCTCAGACGCAGCCTCCTGCTCCACTACCAACTCATCCGCAGGCGCTTGGGGGACCGGCTCAACTGGTTCTGGCTCAGGCGTTTGCTCCTGGACGACCGGAGGCCCTGAGGCGGCCATCTGTTTGGCCAAGGCCTCTACCTCATCGACCTTAAACAAGATATTGGTCCCGTCGCGGAACTCACGCAGCTTGCCTTCCCTGGAGATCTGCCGGACCTCCTGTTCGGTGAGATTCAACCTGGCAGCAGTCTCTTTCAGCGAGTAGAATATCCCAGCCATAACCTCTGTGCCTCCGGTCCACAGGCCGATGCAGTGGGTATCTTCTTACACCGCTCTTGGCCTCTTTGCACGTTTATTGTATCTTAACAGGCTGGTCGTTGCAAACCTTTTTTGCCTTATCAGACCCCCATTGCCTGGCCTGATGCCCATCAAACCAGTAGCCGCAGGTCTGTTCGGTGATAAACTCGGACCTGGTCCTGGGGTACTTGCGGCAATTCAGGGGCCTGAAGGGGTATATTGCGCAATAGGCCAGGCCCTCTTGGTCATACCTGAGGAACCAACATACATTCGGCAGCTTACAACAGGACCCGCAACGGCGGCATTGACCCTTGCGATCCCTGGAACCAGGCAAGAAGGCGGCGATCGTCCTCCTCAGCCTAGCGGCCCAAGTATTCCTGGACCTATAGCCCACATCACCCCATCTGTTCAGTCAGGTACATCTGGATGCCCATCTGTTCGATCTGATCCAACTGGGCCTCCAGCCAATCTATATGTGCCTCCTCATCCTTCAGGATCGATATCAGCAGCTCCTTTGTCCCATTGTCACCTGCCTGTTCGGCGGTGCGGATATCGGCATTGTAGTCCTTGACCGCTGCCAGTTCCGCCTCCAGATCGTACTTATGCTGCTTGGCCACGTCAGCACCTATCTGTATCTTGCTCAACTGGCTGACCAAGGGCTGGCCCTCGAGGAACAGGATCCTTCCTATGAGCCTTTCTGCATGTCTCATCTCATCTATGGCCCGCTTCTGGATGGCCTCATGGAGCCTCTTGTAACCCCAGTTATCGCACATCTCTGCGTGGACCATGTACTGGTTGATGGCAGCCAGTTCATCTGCAAGCCTTGCGTTCAACTGCTTGATGACCTTGGGGTCGCCCTTCATGATCTAACCCTTTCCTTTTTTGCGCCTGTCAATTGACAGGCCTATTATGCGTCCGGGCGGCATCCAGTCAAGGAGATTAAAGGGCCATTTTATTTGACGATGGTGGCCACATCGTTAGATTAAACGATCTTGACACCTGTTATGACCAAGACAAACAGACCAAGACTAGATCTCAAACAGGTCAGTCCTTTGATTGACCTGGCAAGAGCCGAGGACCTGGGCAGCGGGGACATCACCAGTGAGCTGTTGTTTCCCGATGATACCCAGGCAGAGGCCTATATCGTCTCCAGGGAGGAGATCATCGTTTGTGGCATGGAGTTGTGCAGGGAGATACTTCGCAGGTACGACCCAAGGTTGACACTGACCATCCATATCCCGGATGGCAGGCCTGCCCACATAGGAAGCAGGCTCGGCACGGTAAGGGGGCCATTGCGGCCTATGTTGAGCGCAGAAAGGGTGATGCTGAACTTCCTCCAGAGGCTAAGCGGTATTGCAACCACCACCAACAAGTTCGTCCAGGCGGTCAAGGGCACAAAGGCAAAGATCTATGACACCAGGAAGACCTTGCCTGGCTGGAGGATCCTAGAGAAGTATGCAGTGCGATGTGGAGGTGGGTACAATCACAGGTTCGGGCTATACGATGGCGTCCTGATAAAGGACAATCACCTTGCTGAACTTGGCCCCAATTTTCAACCTAGACTCCGCAAGATCGTCGAACAGGCCCGCAATCGCAAGGGTGTCAAGTTCATAGCCGTAGAGGTAGACCACGTAGACGGCCAGTTGAACTATGTCCTCGAGATACCTGGGATAGACATCGTACTGCTGGACAATATGGGCCAGTGGCAGCTCCAGCATGCGGTGGAGATGAGGGATCGGATGTGCGGCAAGGGATGTAGGCCGCTCCTGGAGGCATCTGGTAACATCAACCTCTACAATGTGGCTGCCATAGCCAGGAGCGGAGTAGATCGCATAGCAGTAGGTGCATTGACCCACTCCTCGGGCATAGTGGACATAGGGCTGGACCGTTAGGATGGATAGCCTCTGTGCCCAGGCCATACGGACTGCGCTGCCAGCAGGACAGATAGGCAATACGGTCTTGGTCTTCGATAAGGTAGGCAGTACCAACGACGTGGCAGCCACATATGCCCGTTGGCCTGGTTGCAATGGCCTGGTGGTGCTTGCAGAGCACCAGACTGCAGGCAGAGGCAGGTCTGGGAATCGATGGTATTGCGGCCATGGTCAGGGGATACTCTGTTCGGTGATCATAGACAACCCTTGCCTCCCCCCTGAGAGGCTGTCCCTGGCAGCAGCCATTGCCACAGCTGATGCCATTGGACCGCAGGCCATGCTCAAGTGGCCCAACGACATAGTAGTATCTGGTAAGAAGGTGGCTGGCATACTTGTGGAGGCAAGGCCCTCAGGTGATCGCATGGCCTATATAGTCGGGATAGGTATCAACTGCCACCAAGAACCAAGCGACCTACCAGCCTCCCTCCGGTCCCATGCCACCAGTCTTCTCATGGCCACAGGCCATCGCGTGGATCGAAACGCCCTTGCAAGAGGGCTCCTTACAGCACTAGCCCAATGGACCCAGATCGCAGGCAGGTCCTCAAGGGAGCTAATCGCCGCCTGGAGGCAGAGGTGCTGCCAACTTGGCCAACGTATCACGATCGCCTACCGTGGAAGGCTGTTCGCAGGTACGTGCATAGGCATGGACATAGACGAAGGGCTAGTACTTCAGTTGGATGAGGGTGGGGTGAGGTTCTTTGAATCGCGCCACAGCCATGTAGTGCCTAATAGCCCCCACCTCCTCACCGGACTGCAAGCACAATACAATCCCACTGGCCTTCCAGCCAGTCGCTCGGCCCTGCAGTATTGACCGCACGTACCCTGAACCTATATGTACCCGGACCGATGGTCTGTTGGAGGCCCGTCCTGGTGCCTTTATAGATCAACTGCCAGTTCAGACCGCCATCAGAAGACCTGCCAAGCTCATAACTGCTTGCCTGTGGACAGGCACTCCAATGGACCACAAACTGGCCGTCTTCATCCACCTGCGGGTAATCGATAAGCTCGGGTGTATCAGGTGGCAATTGTGGCGGGTAGACAAAATGGATACCAGCCACATCATCAGGGTGGAGCTGGCGCTTGACCTTACCATAGTACCCAAAGCCGTACATCACCTTGGCCGTGTCGTACTCCCCATCGCCCAGGTCACCGTACAGGTCCCGCAGGCCCATCCAGTGCCCAAACTCATGCAATGCCACGGTCTCTACATCCATGGACGAAGGCGATGGTTGGTCTGCCGTACTCCAGTGGTACTTGTTGCTAAATACGGTGTCTGTCTCCAACACCACACCAGATGCCTCCCATGTCCATGTGACCCCTATGCCCTTGTCAGTGCTGCCCCACATGATCTCATTGCGGCCGTTATAAGATGAGCTTGTGGCCTGGTGGGGTCCAGCATACAGCAGTCTTATAGACGCCCCGGTCTTGTTCCACGTATCTGCAGCGGACTGCACTGCTAGGCCCTCTGCTTCACAATCCTGCGCATTCTCATTTATCCAATACCAAACCTGATCACCCTCTCGCCTGCTGCCATCAAACCCAAACGTCACGCGGAACGGCACCTCGTTGCTCCTTGCGCCGTCCTCCAGCAGGATCGCGATGGGGCCGCTACTGGCACTGGCCGAATAACCATGTATCAGGGCCACAGGGATGGTACACCTGATGGATTGGTCCGACCAGGAAAGTATCCCCCCTGATATCTTTGGACGTCCAGACCTGTAGAAGAACTCCACTGCCCCCCTGCCACGTTTCTGTCCAAAACCGACCCCAACGATATTGACCTCCGCCCCAGTACCTGCGGGACCGACGGCCGGCTCTATGGAACTGATCACTGGCCCGGCCAGGGCCTGCTGACCTGCCAACTGATCTTCAGTGAGGTCTTGATCTACACCCCTGAGCCTTGAGGCCAGGCGATCAAGACTGACCCATCGCCCTCGCCATGGAACCTGGCCATCTAATACAGGCAGCTTACCCTCAACGCCACCTGCCAAACGAAGGGGCCTATCCTTAAGAAAGACCACCGCATGTTCGCCCCTGCAGAATAGGGGCATGTGACTGACCCGCTCGGTGATCTGACCTACGGTCCCACCTTGTACCTCTATCTTTATGATCTGGCCGGAGGGCCTACCTTTCAGTGCACGTCTGGCCCACAAACGGACAGAGCTGTATATGTGCCCATCCTGCCTCCACTGGGCCTGTGTGTCCAACACTACCGCCTCGCAGACCAGGTCCGCATCCAATAGCTCATCATCGGGCTGCTGCGATGGACCTGGCAGACTTGCCAACGGTGCTGGACCAATCGCTGCCAGGAGGATAGTCAGGATCAGGGCAAGCAGGACCTTGGGCCTCATAAAGTGTATTTTACGCATTTACCCTGCCTCGATCAAGCAGACCCTTGGCTGGCCATTGGAGACGGGGGGAATCGAACCCCCAGCTCCGCGATGCGACCGCGACGTGTTCCCGTTACACCACGTCCCCTGTGGACCTGCAGCCATTCTAACCAGCAGGCACCCCGAGACAAGCCTTATCCGGCCTTGGTGGCCTGCGCCTTGCTCAAAGGTACCTCCAGGACCACCTTGCAACCTGCCCCAGGTCTCGATGTGATCTGTATGGAACCGCCAAGTCTGACCAATGACTCCTGGATGCTGAGTATCCCAAACCCCTTGCTGTGCGGTATGACCTCTGCAGGGTCGAAACCACTGCCATCATCCTCTATGGAGACGGCCAGGCTGTCAGGCCCGGTGTGCAGACTGACCACCACCCTCTTTGCCCTCGCATGTTTTGTCACATTGGTCAAGACCTCGCGAATACTGCGGAATAAGACGGATTCTACATCCTTGTCCAACTGCTTGGGCCTGCCATCATCCACAAAGACCGTCTCCAGACCGGCCTTCGCGCCCACCTCCTCATAGAGCCACTTCTCCACTGCCTTTGCCAACCCCAAGAGCCTCAGGGCTGGATAACTCAATTGACTGGTCAAGGACCTGGTCTTCTCCAATGCCTGACCGACGGCTTCCCTTATCGCTTGTATAGACTTGCCCAATGCCTGCTGGTCCAACTGATCGATCCCATCAAGCTGCAGCTTTGCCATGGCCAATAATTGGCTTATGTCGTCGTGTATCTGTATGGCAAGCTCCCTGCGGAGCCTCTCCTCCGTCAGGGTAAGCTGCGAGGCTAGTGACCTCAACTGTTGCTGATAGTTGAGTATCTTACGCTGCTGCAATCTCAAGCTGGTTATGTCCCTGACCACAAGCAGGATGTGTCTGTTTCCATCCGCATCCAGGATGATGGCACTAGAGATCCTGACGGTCCTCTGGCGGCCATCCTTCCTGACCAGGTCCACCTCGTGATCCACCAGCTCATGACCTGCCAGCAACCTGGCCCACCAATCCAAGCCGTGGCCATCCGGCGTTGGGAAGAGGGCCTTAGGCAATCTGAGATTGGCAATCTCATCGAACTGGTAGCCAGTAATCCTTGTCATCATCGCATTCCAGACGCTGAAGATAAACCCAGGCGGGTCGCCTACTGGTCTGAATACGCAGATCCCCTCTGCCGCCCGCTGGATTATGGCCTTGGTGAAGGCAAGGGCGGCGGCAATGACCTCTTCGGATCTTTTGCGGTCTGTTATGTCCACATTGGCACCAAGCAACCTTATAGGTTTGCCCTGCTGATCCTTTAGGACCGCAGCCTGCGAGAGGATCCAGCGATAGGAGCCGTCCTTGTGCCTAAGCCTATATTCCAGCCGTAGCTCAGGGCCTGGTGACCTTATGAAACCATCCAGCGCATCCAAGACCTTCTGCCAGTCCTGCGGATGGATGCGGTCAAACCACTCACTAGGCCGATCGCTGATCTGGCCTTCCTCATAGCCCAACTGCCCTTTCCACTGTGGGCAAAAGAATATACGGTCATCTTGAAGGTCCCAATCCCAAAGCCCCACATTGGCTGCCCTTATGGCCATCTGCAGTCGCAGGCCCATCTCAGCTGCGGCCTGCTCTATCTGTTTGGCCTGCCTCTGGAGGTATAGGCCAATGGCCCTGTGTACCTGCTTTACCAACTCCTGCCGATCCTCAGGCCCTTCCAGATAGGCCAGTGCCCCCAGATTCACCGCCATCCTCGCACTTCCATACGCTGCAGACCTGGTATATATGATGATGTAGGCTTGCTCAGACCAACTCCTCAACTCATCGACCAATCGCTGGCAATTCAGGTCGTAAGGGCCCAGGTCAGCAACTACTACAGCCACTGGCTGGCCTGCCATGACAGATGCTGCCTGCTGCCAGGTCTTGCACCCGATTACATTGAATCCCTCTCGTTCCAATGTGGCCTGTGTCTGTTGCAGACAGGCCTCTTCCTCGTCCAGGGCCAATACAACGAGATCTCGGCTCTGATCGGCCATATCACTTTCCCCAGCCAGGCGAAGGGTCTGTACATGCCGGCCCGCAGACATGCCCCTCGCATGCATTAAGTTTAGGCCTATCTTAAGATCACAGATGGACCTCAAAAAGAAAAAAAAACAAAAATCCTCAGGCCCTATAAGACAGGCCAACTAGGCTCGTCGCCCCATAAAACACCATTCTGGGCCAAGAACAGCCCGCTATCGCCTGGCAATCCGGCGATATACCGCAAGGGCCATATCACCTGGCCGATTATCTAGGTGTGTCCTGGGCCATGCTGTTTGGCTTCGGCCATATCATGGACACAGACTTTAATCTGGATGGGCTATGGGGCTTTCTCCTGATAGACCGGCATACCGCATACTGCTGGTAGAGGACGATCTGGTAGACCGCAAGCAGGCAGAGCGGCTATTGAAGGCAACCGGCCTGGAAATAGACAAGATCCTCTCTGCCCAGACCCTGGCCACATGTCTGGAGATCCTCAGTCAAGACAGGCCAGATGTGATCTTATTGGACCTGAACCTGCCTGACAGCAATGGCCTGGCGACTATAGCTACCGTCCATCAGGCACACCCATGGGCAGCGGTGGTCGTCATAACAGGCGAGGGTAGCCAGGAGATCGGCCTACAGGCCATCGCTCAAGGGGCACAGGATTACCTGGTCAAGGGGCAGTTCAATCAACAGGTCCTTGAGAAGGTCATCAGGTATGCCTGCGAGAGGAAGAGACAGCAGGAGTTGATCAGACAAGAGAGGGACTTTGCCGAGAGGCTCATCCAGACCGCACAGGTCATCGTCCTGGTGCTAGATCGGGAGGGCAAGATCGTGAGGTTCAACAGGCACCTTGAGCTCATTACTGGCTATAACCTGCAGGAGTTGCAGGGAAGGGATTGGTTCGAGCTCTTCGTACCAGCAGCCATGCGTCAGGAAAGGCGACTGCTCTTTGCCCAGGCAATGAAAGGCGATCACTCAGACCAAGAGGTCTTCCCCATAATGACCAAGGATGGCAGGCAGAGGGTGATCCAATGGTCCGCAACCCTACTTTCCGATCAGTCTGGCCAACCCATGGCCCTCCTGTGCACTGGCCAGGATGTGACCGAGCAGCTTGCTGCCCAACAGGCCATTCGTAAGGCCAACGAGGACCTCTTGAGGGCAAATAAGGAGCTGCGCTCCATGCAGGTCCAGATCGTCCAATCCGAGAAACTGGCCTCCATAGGACAGCTCGCCGCAGGCATGGCACATGAGATGAATACACCGCTTGGCTTTGTGGCGAGCAACTTTCAGACCCTCCAGACCTACATGAACAAGCTCCTGGAGCTACTTGACCTATACGAACAACTGACGGTAGCAGTAGAGCAAGGGCAGAGAGAGAGGCGAATAGAGCTGGCAGAGAAGATCCGCCAGCGCAGGAGTCAGATGCGGATCGACTTCTTGTTAAATGACATCAAGGATCTGTCCGATGAATCCAAGGAGGGTCTGGAGAGGATCGGCCAGATCGTCAAGAGCCTTCGCGATTTTGCCAGGATCGACCAGGCAGAGGAATTGGGCGATTACGATATCAACGAGGGCATAAGGTCTACACTGGCTGTGGCTGGTAGGACGATACAGCAGATGGCGGATGTCAGGCTGGAGCTGGGTGATGTCAGGCCCATATCCTGCAGGGCCGGACAGGTCAACCAGGCCCTTTACAACATCATCCTAAATGCTGCACAGGCCATAGCCAGCCAGGAACGGCAGGATAGGGGCACCATCACGATCAGGACAGGTATGGCTGATGAGAAGGTCATATGCCAGATCAGTGACAATGGCCCTGGGATCAAGAGCGAACACATCTCGAAGATATATGATCCATTCTTCACCACCAAGCCGATTGGTCAAGGCATGGGCCTTGGACTGACCACCGCCTATGACATCATTGTCAATAAACACCATGGGAAGATAGATGTAGATAGTGCCGAGGGAAAGGGCACGACGTTCACTGTCGAATTGCCTATACAGCAGGCAGATCCGCTAGAGACAGCGGTTCCTGCAGGGGGGATGTATGTCGAATGCACAAGTCAGACAGAGTTGTACACGTGTGATCTCAAGGAAGGCCACAAGTTGGCCATCCTTGGTAGCCACAAGGGCCTTCCTGAAGGTCAAGGACATCATGACCACCAACGTCCTGACTATAGACCCTCAGGCAAGCCTCGTGGCAGCGGCCCAGGCTATGGCCAAGCACAAGGTCTCGTGCATCGTGGCGGTAAAGGCCGGCCAGGTGGTCGGTATCCTGACCAATAGGGATTTTCTCAAGAAGATCGCACTGGGTCCAGAGCTGAATATGGATTCGCTGTATTCCAGGACAGTGGCCTCCTGTATGTCTAGCCCGGTTGAGTACATAGGCCCTGATGAACCTATCATAGAGGCGGCAAGGATCATCTACCAGAGGGGGATCAGGAGGCTGCCCGTCCTAAAGAATGGCCAGTTGGTCGGGATCATTACAGAGACAGACCTGACCCGTGCCCTGACATCCTGCAACCCAATCAATTCCGTAGGCCAGATCATGCAGACTGATGTGGCCGTTGTCCCACCAGATGCCACGATTGCAAGGGCCGCGGCCATCATGGCCGAAAGGAGGATCTCATCTGTGGTGGTGGTCAAGGGCGATGAGCCGATAGGAGTGGTAACGGAGCGGGATATACTTATAAAGGTCACCACCAAACAACTGGATCCAACGGAGGTCACTGTAGAACAGGTCATGACAAGCCCTCTAGTCAGCATAGACCCTAGCTATTCGGTATTCTGTGCCGCAAGGATCATGGAGCAGATGCATATCCACAGGGTGCTGGTGATGGAAGGCCCAAGGCTGGTAGGGATCATATCGCAAAGAGATGTATTGAGGGCCACACAAAGGCTTTTCCAGGCGCAACACGAAACCGCACTGGAGCTCTTTGACAACTCCAAGTCACCGATATTCATCCTGGATGCAGCAGCCAATACCATATACCTCAACCCTGCATTCTGCAGTCTATTTCAATTGGACCAGCCAGACCAGTTACTAGATAGGCCCTTCCTTCCAGAACAGTTCTGGCAGCGACCAGAGGAACGCTGGCAATTCCTTGAGAAGCTCAAACAAGGCGACATGCACATAGAGATGCTGAACCTAAAGACCGCCAAGTCTAACCCATTGTATGTCAGTGTCGCCTGCAGCCTCATCCGCGACATCCACGGCCAGGTCACTGGCTATCAAGGTGCACTCCATGACATCACCGCCAAGGTCTTGGCAGAGCAGGCCTCTGCCCTGGCCTATGAGCGTCTGGAGAAGGCAAATCAACAACTCAAGCAGATCCAATCGCAGATCGTCCAGACCGAAAGGCTTGCCTCGATAGGGCAACTGGCCGCAGGTGTAGCCCATGAGATGAACACACCGGTCGGGTTCGTTGCCAGTAACTTCGAGGCTTTACAGAAATACGTCAACTGCCTCAGACAACTGGTGATGCAATACGAAGAGTTGATAAAGCTGCTCAACCCGGCCAAATACCCAGAACTGGCAGAAAGGCTCGCTCAGATCGATAGCCTCAAGGCCAAGATGAAGATAGGCTTTATCCTCGAGGATATACAATCATTGTTCGATGAGTCCAAGGAAGGCCTCGAGAGGGTAACGGCCATAATCAAGAACCTTAGGGATCTGTCAAGGACGGACCAGGCTGACAAGTGGGATAGCTACAACATCAATGCAGGTGTAGAGGCCACCCTGGTAGTGGCAAGGAATGAATTGAAGTATGATACAGAGGTAGTGAAGGAATTGGGCGATGTCCCGGAGATACCTGCCCATGCAAATCAGATAAACCAGGTCCTGTTGAATATCATCGTCAA
>JARYLO010000159.1 GCA_029907605.1 Sedimentisphaerales bacterium | reverse complement strand
GATATAGACAGGCAATCCTTTCAGCAGGCAGAGCGCCAATTCCAGCAATACCCAGACATACCTGGCATCCAGCCCAGGCCCACAGAACCAGAAACGGTATTGGAGAGCAGGTAGGTTTGCTGGTGCCTAAGTGACCTTCTGATCCAGATCTGCCGCACCGCGCCGGGGGCTAGGAGGGTGAGGAACTGCCTACCTGCTTGACCCTCCAGCCCGCAAGCCTGTACAATAATAATGGCCAATGGCAATCAGGAGAATGATATGGGCCACGAGACCGAAGGCTTTTGGCAGCGGTATAGGTGGCATGTGTTGGCGGTGTTGCTGGTAGCCATCCCTGTTTCCATCATCCTTTCTCTGGCCTCAGGCCCTGGCCAGCCAACCTCGATCCAGCCCAGCTGGATGCCATATATCCCTTTGTTGCTGCTGGCAGCGGTGGTCTTTCTGCTGGCATACGCCTGTTCTGCTATTGCAAGGCTGAAGGACAGCAGCAATAGGTTGGAAGAGGTCTGCAAGGCGCTGGAGCGGATAGGCGATAGGCTTGAGGAGCTGTGCCGCAGTACAAGACTGAGCGAGAAGGCCAAGGCCATAGCCTTTAGGGATGCTGAGAGGAATAGCCTGCAGGAGGCAGTGCTCCAGAAGCTCAACCAAGGCAATTATGAGGCCGCATACGAGCTGATCGATGAGATCGGCCGCAGGCCCGAGTACCAAGACCTCGCCGAGGAGCTGCGATGTCAGGCAGATAGACACAGGCAGGCAGTACGTGAACAGAAGATCGAGCCGATCATCGCACAGATAGAGCGATTGCTGGATGAGGGACAATGGTCAAAGGCCTCCGTGCAGATCGAGGGCCTGATAAAGGCATACCCGGACTCTGAGAAGGCCCGATCCATGAGGCAGCGGTTCCACCTCAAGCGAGAGGAGAGGAAGAAGGCATTGCTGTCCGCATGGGATGAAGCGGTTAAGAGGCAGGATACGGATCGCAGTCTTGAGATCCTAAAGGAGCTCGACAGATTCTTGACACCAAACGAGGCACTGGCCCTGCAGGAGGCCGCTAGGGATGTATTCCGTACGAAGCTACACAACCTGGGGGTCAAGTTCTCACTGGCCGTGTCAGATCGAAACTGGGCTGAGGCCCTCGCCGTCGGCCAGCAGATCATAACCGAGTTCCCCAACTCCAGGATGGCAGAGGAGATCAGGGGAAAGCTCGACATCCTCAAACAGAATGTACAACTGATTTCATAAGATCCAATCGGCCTTGGGAACCTGTGGACAGTATTTGAGGCCTGCATATAATCCAGCGATGTGGTCAAGGATAGGTCCAGAAAGCCGCCATCCATAGTCCCTGCCAGTGAGCCTATATGGCCCCTCATCGTGTTTGGGGTCCTATGCACCATAGGATATCTGGTCTATGTCGCCGTAGTAGTAGACCCAAGGTTCATCTACAATACTGGCGGGCTCATTGTAAACTTCCCATCATTTTATTATGGCTGGGGGCACCTCGCCGAAAGGCTTGCCAGACCTGGCGGCATCTGCCAGTATGCCAGCGGCTTCCTGGCACAGTGGTATTGCCACCGTTGGCTCGGTGCAGCGGTGATTGTATCCATGGCTGCGTTGTCCATGCTTTGCAGCTATTGGTATCTGAGGATATTGGGCCTGGGGTGGATCGGGCCCATTGCATCTGTGGGCCCTGTGGCAGTCCTTGCTGTCCACAATCAGTACGTTTATGCCTTGGATGTCATCTTCGCCTATACGGTTGCTGTAGCGGCCGCATGTCTTGTCCTGCGGTCATTCAACAGTCCAGGTAAGAGGGCGATTTTCGCATGTGCCTTGATACCATTTGTATATTGGGCCATAGGCGGGACGGGCCTGCTGACAGCAATGCTCCTAGTGATAGCAGGCATCACAAGGAAAGAGGGATGGCTTACGGCCATTGCGGCATGCTCTGCTTTCTTGTGGCCATATATCTTGGGAGTGGTCTTGCTTGGCCAGGATATCAGGACCGCCTATGCCTCGATGACACCATGGGCGCAGAGCAGTGCTCATGGCACGCATAAGGCCGATATCACCCTCTGGGCGCTTTATCTTGCCTTGCCCGTTGTATCCATTGCTGGGTTCTGGCGTCCTGTTTCTAGTACAGCCGACAGGCCTAGGATCAGGGTTTGGCCGAAGATGGCTATAGTGATCGGTGCGATAGTCCTAGTAGGTTGGTGGTCTTACGACCATAGGCTTAGGACCCTGTTCGCGGTTGATTACTACTCAAAGGCAAGGGCATGGGATAAGGTCCTGCAGACAGCAAGGAAGGTCCCTTACAATTACCTGATCTGCCATGAAGCAGATAGGGCCTTGTACCACAAGGGCCAATTGGGCCAGGCCATGTTCAGCCTGCCCCAATCACTGGAGGCCCTGCTCTTGAGCGGCAGGCCTGCCTTCTGGCACAAGGCAGAGACATGTATGGAGCTGGGACTTATCAATGAGGCAGAGAATGCCCTCTGGATCTCTATTGAGATATATGGGGAAAGGCCTTTGCTCCTGGATCGGCTGGTCACTATCAATATCATCAAGGGGGAGACTGGGGCAGCCAAGGTCCTGCTCGGTACATTGGCCAGGTGTCCCTTCTGGTGCAAGAGGGCTAGGACAAGGCTGACTGAGCTTGAAAGGGACCCCTATATGACTGGCGATCCATATATCCAGCATCTTCGAATGGTGGCGCTTCGCAAGGACTGGGTCAGGCCTAGGCCTGCCCTGCCAGAACTGCTCGAACAAGGGCCCACCAATCAGATGGCATATGAGTATCGCATGGCAGAGCTGCTACTGGCAAAGGACCTGCCCAATTTGATCCAGACATTCAATCGATATCACTATCGGATCTCCAACCATATACCAAGACATCACCAGGAGGCCCTCCTACTTGCCAAGGCACTGGATATGGACAAGGCCGGTCTTAAAGATCTCCAATTTGATCAGGATGTGATGGCCCAGTTTATATCATTCATGAGGCGGATGGTCTCATTTGGTACAGATATGGCTGCGGCCAGCAAGGACTTGAAGGGGCAGTTCGGCCAGACCTACTTCTACTACTTCTACCTAGGAGGCCTCCAATGAGCATGCGACTGGCAGGTCTGATAGGTTGCCTGATGCTGGTCGCAGTGGGGGTAACAGTACAACTAGAAGGCGATCAGGGCTATCCACAGGCCCAGAATGCAGGCAGGCCCCCGAGGACCTATCCTGATTATGACAAGGTCACCATCCCCTGCAACATTGCACCTCTCAACATGGTGGTACTGGAGCAGGCCGAACGTTTTCACTTCAGGATCAGCGGAAAGCAGGGCAAGGCGATCGTCAAGGTTAGCGGCCGTGGGGTGATACGCATACCGTCCAGACCCTGGCGACAGCTCTTGGAAGCCAATCGTGGCCAGCAGATAAGGATAGAGATTCTTGTTAGGTCTGGAGGGAGATGGTCCAGTTTTGAACCACTGGAATTGACCGTTGCTGATGCACCGATCGATAGATACATCGTCTACAGGGCCATGCATCCAACCCATCAACACGTAGCGAGCCCTATGAAGATCATCTGCCGAGACCTCAGCACTTTCACGCAGTGGCCGATAATGGATGGCTCAATGCTGGATAATGCCTGTATCAACTGCCACAGTTTCCCAGCCAACAGGCCAGAACAGATGCTGTTGGGGGTCAGATCCAACAGATATGGTGTGGCCACGCTTGTCTCTGGCCCGGCAGGCATCCAGAAGATCGGGGCCAAGTTCGGATATACAGCATGGCACCCTGACGGCCAATTGGCCGTCTACTCGATCAATAACCTGCCTATGTTCTATCATGCGGCCAGGCAAGAGCCAAGGGACACGGTCGACCTTGATTCGATGATCGCCTACTACAGGCCAGAGTCCGGTCAGGCCGGACCCATACCTGCCCTGGCAGAAAAGACGGAACTAGAGACGTGGCCGGCATGGTCTGCTGATGGAAGATACCTGTACTACTGTACGGCAAGGAAGGCCTGGCCTGACAAGACCGAGGTGCCCCCACCTGGCTATGATCAGCTCATGTATGACCTTATGCGGATCTATTATGACCCAAATATAGATACTTGGGGCAAACCTGAGGTGATACTGACTGCCAAGGACCTAGGCAGGAGCATCGGTATACCAAGATGCAGCCCCAACGGCAGATGGGTTTCGTTCTGCGGGTTCGGCTACGGCTTCTTTCCTGCCTGGCAAGATGACAGTGACATCTATCTGCTGGATGTTAGCTCTGGTAAACACAGGCTATTGATAGCAGATCCAAAGGCCCAGTCCTGGCATTCTTGGTCAAGCAATAGCAGGTTCCTGGTCTTCAGCAGTAAGGCTGTCGACGGGCCATTTACCAGGATCAGGA
>JARYLO010000158.1 GCA_029907605.1 Sedimentisphaerales bacterium | reverse complement strand
AGGCAATTGGTCAATGTGGGATTGCTAGATTGTGTAAGGGATAGACCAGGGCCAAAGCTACCTACTATCCTGCACCTATCGATAACAGGACTTGCCCTCTGGCACTGGATGGCCATACCACAGCCCAGTATCGTCAGGCCCTCTATCCTGCATTGGTTCGTGGTCCCGTAGAAGCTGATCCCCACTGGCAGTCCATCGATGATGGTGGACTTGACCACCTCAAGGCTATTTGGGTCAAGGCTTCTTATGGTTACATCCTTGCCAAGACATACAGACTCATGGTACAGACCTGGGCCAAGCACGATCACATCGCCCGGCTCGGCTACCCCAACCGCACTGCCTATACTGTCATAGGAAACACCTGTCCTGAGATTCCTGACCCGGCCATTGGGATCCTCTGGTGATGGCATCACTAGCTCGATCCCGTCTCCAGTCCCAAGGTTGCGCGAATACAGCTTCTCTACAGGATTGTTCCAGTGCTCATGCACACCCAGGCTTCCCAGCCTCTTCCGATCGCCATCAGGATCGTAGAAGACCCTCGATGGGGGATTGTCCGCAAGGGCTGCCTCATGGAGGTAGTTCTCAAGGCCCTGGCCTACAACATCCACGCACCCTGGCTCGTTCCGCAGGATATCCAGGCCCACTGAATCGATGGCAATGGGATCTTGTGAGGCAAGGATCAGGCTAGACCAATGATCCCCAAATGAGGCATATCTTATGACATTACCGCTCTGGTTGTATGCACCGTAGAGCCCATCTATCAGGTACAGGATCGTCTTACCACCAAGGTGCGGATGGCCTATCAGGTCAACAAGGCAGTTGTAACTACCCATAGGATTAGACCTAAGGCCATAATTGTGTAGGGGCGCGGGCGTCCAATCGTATCCACTCCAATAAAGGCAGCCAAAGTGGTTCTTGCCACACAGTGTAATACCAAAGAGCGAGTGGGGCCTCAACAAGGCGACGTTGATGTGGTATTTGGCCCTTGTCACACAGGTTGGCAGGTAGGCCCTTGCCCCATACTGGATGGTCTTGTCCGCAAATATGACCGGATGGTTGAAGTCCGGTTCTGCAGGGAGCCTACCAGCTATGGCACCAGCAGGCCTTGTGACAAATCGGACCTTTTGCAGCCTTATATCAGGGCTGTTGCGGATCCTGTTGAATATCGGGTCACCTATGTTCCTCGAGGCATCATAGACCGTTATGGCCTCGGGCGGAACGCCCACGATGTATATCAGTTGATATAGCAGCGACTGAATCACCTGAGGGCAGGGCATGCCAGCGCCTCTTGGCCATGGCCCACCGGAATCCTGGTTCATGTTGATCTTTATGGCTATGGCCTCAGGGGCCTGGTAGCCCACATCCCCAAGACCTGCCAGGTGGTTATAGTACCTAAATAGGGCATCCCATGCATTGAGATCATCCCTTTGACCTGTCAAGGTCCGTATGGCCCTGCTCAACATGGCATCCACGATGGACTGATCTGTATTCGGGTCCTGCCACCAATCACCTGTCCTGCCATCCCAGCGCGCAACCTGCTCCTGGCGTACCCAGACCACCCTGCCAGGATATATGCCCTTTGCCTGGCCAATAGGGCTATTGGCCTGTTCAGTGGGCGAGAAGGCGGCCATACCCTTATTTGAAGGGATGGTCAGCCAGATCACGCCGATACCCAGTCCGAACATCAGAAGGGCCGCAAGCATGGCCCTGCGAGCCAGATGTACACGTGCCCTGTTCATGGCCCATCTTGCACCAATAAGCCCTGCCAACCAGCACAGGAATCCACCTGCGAGCTTGCCAGCCACCTGCTGGCAGGGGTATTGGGCCCTTGAGGGTTTGGGGATGACGCGTATCAAGAACCAAACTAGGGCCAATAGGCCTGTGATAGGCCACAACCACCTGCTGAATCCTCCGCGAGCGTACCATCGAGCCAAACCTTGTCCTAGTCTTGTTAGGCGTGCAGGTCTCATACTGACCTCCTTTCTTTAAGTGGTGTTAAAACATTGTACTGCTACAGTGGATGGTCGCAACTACACTAGGAGGGCACGCTTGGTATACTTAATCTCATGAGGATCGGCTACATAGGCATAGGGATCATGGGAGGTGCGATGGCAGGCCGCCTGCTAGAGGCAGGCCATACCCTCTTCATCTACAACCGCACACCTACAAAGTGCCAGGCACTTGCTGACCGCGGGGCCACGGTCTGTGCCAATCCCGCTGATGTGGCCTGCCGCTCGGAGGTCGTATTCATCAGCGTGCCTGACACACAGGACGTGGCCAGTGTCCTATTCGACCCGGATGGGATCATAGACGGGGCAGAACCAGGCCTGATCGTGGTGGATACCAGCACCATCTCCCCTGCTGCCACAAGGCAGTTCGCAAGGCGTCTGAAGGACCTGGAGATAGAACTACTGGACGCACCTGTATCAGGTGGGGACATTGGGGCCAAGGATGGGACACTGGCGATCATGGTAGGTGGCGATACCCTGGCCTTTCAGAAGGTACTGCCGCTATTGCAGGTCCTCGGCTCAAAGGTCAGGCTCGTTGGTCCTGCAGGCGCAGGCCAGACCTGTAAGGCCATAAACCAGCTATTCAGCGGCCTCCACATGCTGGCCTGCTGCGAAGGCATCGCACTGGCGAGAAAGACCGGTCTGAATCCATCGGTGGTGATAGACATGATCAGTGCCGGCGCAGGTGGATCATGGGTACTGAAGAACCTTGGCCCCAAGATCGTCTCAGGTGATATGGAGCCAGGGTTTATGATCGATCTACTCTGTAAGGACCTTAAGTACACCATGGAGCTTGCCCAGCAGACCGGACAACCCCTTGTGGGCGGGTCCCTGATCCAGCAGTTGTTCTCAGAGGCCCAACAGATGGGACTGGGTAGGTCTGGAACCCAGGCCCTGTACAAGGTGATCGAACAACTGGGTCAGTCATTGGATACTGGCGAATCGGAATAGGCCAAAAAATTATAGGGCTTTTTTCTTGACTTGGTGAGGAAAAGCCCTCAAACTAATCACTGCACGCAAGGTACGTCTATCCCAAGTTCAAAACACAATCAGGCGACAGGCTCGCCAGGAGGTCTTTTATGAGGCCGAAGATCTGCTTAATAATTACATCAACGATCCTGTATCTGCTCCTTTCTAGTGCGGTTTATCCGCAGTCTGTGGTCACCATCCAGCCTGCCCAACAGACGCACTGCCCTGCAGTGGTGACCCAATGCCCATCGGTACAGACCAGGTGCCCTGTGATCATTACACAATGTCCGCCTACAGCTACCGCTACCTTTGTGGCCAGGACCGTCTGTCCAGCGGTCCAGACACAGTGTCCTGCGGTCCAGACGGCCTGTCCTGAGGACAAGACCCGTTGCCCTTTGGTCGCCACTGAGTGCCCACCTGCCCCTACCGAATGCCTGGCCATAGAGACCACATGCCCTCCAGTACAGACGCAATGCCCAGTGGCCATCACTAGCTGCCCGCCAGTGGAGACCAAGTGCCCACCTACGGCCACCACCTGCGTGTGGGGTCAGACGATCTGTCCTGCGGTCTCCACCCAGTGCCAACCGGTTGATACACAGTGCCCTGCCTTGAGGACCTATTGCCCACCTGTCCAGACAGAATGCCCTGCCAGTCCTACGCAGTGTATTGCGGTCGAGACCGTCTGCCCAGCCACTCACACAAGGTGCCCAGTGGTCCAGACCAACTGTCCCTCCGTTGCGACATATTGCCCTGCCAAGCCTACCGAGTGTCATACTGGTCAGACCATATGTCCGGCAGTGGCTACCACTTGCCCGCAGACAAAGACCGAGTGCCCTGTCTGCGCCACCACCTGCCCTGTAAAGCAGACCACCTGCCCTGTTGAGGCGACTGCCTGCTATGCAGCAGTGACGGCCTGCCCTGTGGTTCAGACCAACTGTCCTGTCAAGGCCACCAGTTGTCCTGCGGTCCAGACCAAGTGTCCTGCAGAGACCACCGCCTGCCCACCCACGGCCACTGAATGTGCAATGGCGGATACGGTCTGCCCACCTGTGGCCACCAGTTGCCCGGTCAAGCAGACCTATTGCCCAGTCTCAGATACAAAATGCCCACCTGTCAATACCCACTGCCCACCTGTGGCAACAGAGTGCATGGCAGCAGAGACCATATGTCCCCCTGTCCAGACCAAGTGCCCGGTGGTCCAGACCAATTGCCCGGTCAGCCTCACTTATTGCCCTGCCCAAGCAACCACGTGCCTGACGGCAGATACGGTCTGTCCATCCTTGCAGACCAAGTGTCCTGCTGAACAGACCGTCTGCCCTGTGCTGAGCACCAGTTGCCCTGCAGACCTGACCAAGTGTCCGCCAGTGCCGACAGAGTGCTATTTGGCCCAGACATTCTGCCCTTCCGTTGACACTGAATGCCCGCCTGAGCCAACGCAATGCCCTGTCATTGCGACCAGTTGTCCTGCGATCCAGACCG
>JARYLO010000157.1 GCA_029907605.1 Sedimentisphaerales bacterium | reverse complement strand
CCTGTCTCTGCCCTTGTCGCTGCAACGGTGGCGGCACATGGGGTGGCGATCAGACAGAACAGCAGTACACAAAGGCCGGTCAATGGACTATAGTCTTGTCTTAGCCGGTCCTGAAGTGCTAGTTGGTCACTGCCTGGCTCCAGGGCGTAGCTTATGGCAAGTTGCGAGACAAAGACCTCCTTAGCCACTATGGCCCCAATGAGTGCAGTTGCTAACCTCCAATCAAAACCTAGAGGCCTTACAACAGGCTCTATGGCCTTGCCTAGCCTACCAAGATAGGAGCCTTCAACCTGCATCTGCCGGATCTGTTGTGGTGAAAGGCTGGTCCGATCCTCGCTCGGCATCCTGGGGAAGTTACCAAGCAACCAGAGTATGACGGATATGGCCAGGATGACCGTGCCTGCCTTCTTCAGGTATTGCCAGCCTCGCTGCCACATATGCAGGCTTATGGAGCGGACGGTAGGCACGCGATAGGGCGGCAGCTCCATAACAAAGGGTGGGGATGTACCCTTGAGCATGGTAAGTCTCAGGAGCCTTATCCCAATCAGTGCCAAGACGATCCCTATGAAATAAACCAGCCATAAGACGGGCCCCCGCCAGGCAGGAGGAAAGAAGGCAGGTATGACCAGCCCATAGATGGTCAGCCTGGCCCCACAGCTAAACAGTGGTAAGACCAGGATCGTGGTCAGGCGGTCCCTCCTATTCTCCAGGATCCTCGTTGCCATGATGGCTGGGACTGTGCAACCAAAACCTACCAGCATGGGTATGAAGCTCTTGCCGTGCAGGCCTATCTTGTGCATCAGCCGATCGGTCACGAAGGCCGCCCTGGCCATGTAACCAGAGTCCTCCAGGATCGCGATGGCCAGGAACAATATGAGTATATTGGGCAAGAATACCAATACGCCGCCAACGCCCTTGATAATACCGTCTGCCATCAGGGACCTGATCAGGTTATCTGGTCCTGCAGGCAGGATCCTCCATGCCAGCCCTGCCAGTTTGGCAAAGGACCATTCCAGAAGCTCCATGGGATACTGCCCCATCCTGAACGTAAACCAGAATACCCCGTACATAAGGCACAGGAATATGGGTATGCCCAGGACTGGATGGAGGGCAATGGAGTCCAATAGGTCACTGCTATCGTGCCTAACCTCTGTGGTTCTGCGAATGGACTCCTGACATGCGCCTGAGATAAAGCCGTATCTTTTCTCTGCTATGACTATGTGCGGCTCATCCCCGAAGATCGTGGATAGGCGTACAACTGCCTCTGAGACGCCATCACGGATAGGCCCTGCCTTGACCAGGTCTAGGGCGTCTGGGTCTTGTTCGATCAGCTTGATTGCAAGCCACCTCAAAGGGTAAGCACGACACAATTCCGGTTGAGAGCTTGATATCGCATCCATAATGGCCCTTATCTGGGCCTCTATCTCCTTGCCATAATTGACCTGATAAGGCCGGCAGAGGCCTGGATTGGCTGTAAGTTGCCTTATGGTGGCGAGCAATTGGTCCACACCCTTGCCCACATGGGCTATGGTGGGTATCACAGGCACACCGAAGAGGGTCGAAAGGTGTTCGTAGTCAAGCTGGATCCCCCGCCTCTCCGCCAGGTCGCTCATATTAAAGGCCAGGATAAGGGGCAGTCCCATCTCCATGATCTGGGTGGCAAGATAGAGGTGCCTCTCTGGCGCGGTTGCATCTATCACGTCTACCACTAGGTCAGGTCTGTGTGTCAGGAGGAAGTCCCTAGCGACCCTCTCCTCATCTGAGCAAGCAGTGAGGCTGTAGGTGCCTGGTAAGTCAGATACCTGCAGCTCCAGGTCGTCATACCTCTTGGCGCCTTGTTTGATCTCTACCGTTGTGCCAGGGTAATTGGCTACGTGCTGATACGTGCCAGTGAGGGCGTTAAATAGACAGCTCTTTCCTACGTTTGGGTTGCCGGCCAGGGCAACGGTGACGGTCCTCATCGTCAGTACACCATGACCTTGTCTGCAACACCCCGGCCCAGGATCAGCCTGGTGACCTTGGCCATGATCATGGTAGGTCCGCCAGGGTGGTGCTTGAGGACCGTAAGTTCCACCCCAGGCAATAGCCCCATTGCCGCCA
This sequence comes from Sedimentisphaerales bacterium, assembly GCA_029907605.1. Classification (GTDB taxonomy): domain Bacteria; phylum Planctomycetota; class Phycisphaerae; order Sedimentisphaerales; family Anaerobacaceae; genus DTPU01. The sequence continues at coordinate 2,367 of JARYLO010000157.1, read as the reverse complement.
GCCGCCTGGACAGACCATGTCCGGCCTTGACGGAGTGTATCCTGACGGTCATCCCAACCGGTACGGATGAGAGGGGCCTGACCTGCCTCGATTGGCCCTGCGTTATCTGGTCCATATCCATTGGTGTGCAGCCAGGATAGCCCAACGGGCCGCCATTTTCCAGGCCTTTCGTGCCAGTTGCCAGGGTATTGGGTTGACTTTCTGGGTGCGGTCCTTATAGTGGATGCTGGTCCGCTGGGTGGCCCAAAGGATGCTACGGATGGCAGAAGGCATGAGGGTAATAGCGGTAGCGAATCAGAAGGGGGGATGCGGCAAGACCACCACTGCTGTCAACCTGGCTGCCGCCCTTGCCTTAATGGGAAGGCGTGTACTGCTGATGGACCTGGATCCTCAAGGCAATGCAACCTTGGGTCTTGGCTACAGACCAGGCAGGTTGACTGCAACCATGTACCATGCCATGGTCAAGGGCTATGACCTAGAGGCGATCCTGCTGCCGACCTGCATACCGCGTCTGAGGCTCGCCCCTAGCAATGTCTTGTTGGCAGGGGCGGAACTGGATCTGAAGGGCGTATTGGGCAAGGAATTGGTGCTGGGGGAGGTCCTCCGCCAGACAGAGCAGATGTTCGACCTGTGCATTATCGACTGCTGCCCATCCCTTGGGATCCTTGCGCTGAACGCCTTGGTAGCCAGCACGGATGTGATTGTACCTGTACAGGCACACTTCTATGCCCTCGAGGGGCTCCACAGGTTGCTTGAGACGGTCCATGTGTTGCGGAGGCGTTTTCAACCATGCGCGGTAAGGCCTCTGGGACTTGTCCTGACCTTTGTAGATGAGAGGACCTCGCTATCAATTGAGGTCCGTGAAGGCATCCGCCGGGCCTTTGGTCAGTTGGTATTCCAAACGGTCATACACTCTGCCATTGCCCTTGCTGAGGCCCCTAGGCATGGCCAGACGATCCTAACATCTGCCCCTCACACAAGGGCCGCCAGGGAACATCTTGAGCTGGCCAAGGAGGTCCTGATCAGGCTGGCAAGGACAGCCGCCCAGGACCAGCCCAGTGCCAGGCCCGCAGTCTAGGTTAGCTTTCGCAAAGTGGCGACAATTTCGCGCAACAAGGCGAATCGTTCATCAAGGATGTGGTTATAAATAGCCGATAGAGGCACTGGACGCATACTATTACCTAAGCATGATAGGAAGCGGTAGGAGCATGTGGAGGTGTGGCCAGGTAAGATTGCGAAGGCATTAGATAGAAGGTCCAACTTTATAGAGCCATTCTTGCGAAACTGAAGGAGGTGCACCATGAACAAAAAGGTAGTCTGTATCGGGATTATTGTGGCGTGCATAGGCATTGTAGCCAATGCAGCAGACCCAAACCTGGTGGGTTGGTGGAAGATGGATGAGACCAGTGGCAGCATCGCCCACGATTCCTCTGGCACGGACAACCATGGCACTCTGATCAACGGAGGTGTCTGGACCACAGGCCAGATCGATGGCGGGCTGAGGCTGGATGGCGTGGATGATCATGTCAGCCTCCCCATAGGTCCACTGATCAGTACATTGAAGGAGGCGAGCTTTACCATATGGGTGAATTGGGCTGGTACAGGAGGTGGTTGGCAACGGATCCTGGACTTTGGGACTGGGACCGCCAACTACATCTATCTGTGTCCTAGTACCGGTACCACCAGTTCCTTGCGTGTGGCGATAACGGCCAACAATGGGGTCTGGGACGAATTCGACTCCAACAAGGGTGCATTGCCCACAGGCTGGCATCACATCGCTGTGACCGTCAGTAGCAGCACTAAGCAGATGATCATGTATCTTGATGGTGAGGTGGTCGGCTCCATCAGCAACATCACCAATACAGTAGACAGGCTGGGTAACACCACTCAGAACTGGCTAGGCAGGTCCCAATATGCAGATCCTTACTTCAATGGTGTTCTAGATGACTTCAGGATCTACAATCGTATCCTTACACAGGACCAGGTCCGGCAGGTCATGTTCCCTGTGGCTGACAATGCCTCACGGCCGTTCCCACCGGATCAATCCAGCGATGTTCGCAGGGATGTGGTGCTCTCCTGGAGGCCAGGTGCGTATAAGGGCACACATGATGTATACTTTGGGACAAGTCGGCAGGAGGTTGATGCGGCTAGTAGGCTAGATCCTAGGGGGGTGTTGGTCAGTAAGGGCCAGGATCCCAACACCTTTGCTCCTGGGTTGCTGGCTTACAACCAGCAGTACTACTGGCGTATAGATGAGGTCAATGCCAACGACGGCTACATCCACAAAGGCGATGTTTGGACGTTCACGGTAGAGCCTTATAGCTATCCGGTACAGCCTATCGATGCCACTGCCTCAAGCAGTTGGAA
>JARYLO010000156.1 GCA_029907605.1 Sedimentisphaerales bacterium | reverse complement strand
CCCTTTTCATTGCCCTGACACCAGGCAATCCAGTATCAGCGATCGACTCCAGGACATCCCTTGCCTGCCCGATGTCGGATATCCTGTACAACACATAGCCAAGCAATAGCCTTAACTGGGCTGACCCATCCTCGGTGGCCAATCGCCTCAATCTATCCAACCTGGCCTGTAGCAGCTCACCGAGCAGACCGGGCAGATCCACCTTCACCATCAGGTAGTCAGGACAGATCTCCAGCGTCCTTGATAAAAATAGTCCGCTGGTGAAGAACTGGCCATCAGCAAACAGGGCATGTGCCTTTGCGGCCATGGCAAGGGGATCGGCCGGGCTATAGACCAAGGCCATGGTATAGGCCTCTACTGCCTCCGATGGCCTGCCCTCCCTCATCAGTCCTCCGCCGATCTGCATATAACGCTCGTACCTGGCCCTTGCCAACACCTCTGGGCTGATGGCCTGCTGCCACTGACCAACAGACCAGACCTTCGCACTGGCCAGACAAGGATCGTTTGGCTCGACAAGACTGACCACCTGGCCTGCCAGGTTCGACCTGTCAGGCGTCCAAGTGCCTGTGGTCCTGTTGACCAGGCCCGACACATAAGGGGCAATGACAGGCTCAATATCAGAAACAGATGATACATTCTCTATCCAGGGCAGGCCCGGCAGTATCGGCAAAGATGTACCTACATCCAGTCTACTAGTAGAACCAATCGATCTGTACGGCATGCTGCCAGGTGGCTCTGAGTACCTTAGGAAACCCTCCAGGTCCTTAGATCCAAGCCTTGTCCTGAGGTCAGACCCAGGCCCATATGGCACGTACCCTCGGAAATGCATCCCTCCACCGACCAATCCATCCACCACAAGATTACCAGTAGGCTGCTCCACAGGACTTGGTACTGCGGCTGATCCATCCTCGGCATTGCTGGCAGGCACGGTCGCTGGCCCAATAGGGCTCATACCAACCTGGCCTGCAAAGGCCAGGCCTGCCAGTCCGACGATGATCATGGCATGCCATCTACCTTGCATGGCCAGCCCCCTGGTGATACCTGGGCAGACCTGCCCACCCAAGCTTTGTGGCCAGGGTCTGCCAACTGTCCCTGAATGGATTGTTGATAAAAAGGAAGTCACACCTTGCCCTCTTGACCTCTATGCGATCCTGGTGGCCAAGCCCACAGCCAAGTTGGCCATCTACTGATAGCGTGGTACCTTCGTTAAGCCTGACGGGCCTGATCTCGATGGTCCTATCTGCCTCGATCACTATGGGCCTAAAGCTCAGCGAATGCGGACAGATAGCGGTGACTACCATCGCCTTCATCCTGCCAGGCAGGATAGGCCCCCCTGCAGAGAGATTGTAGGCAGTCGAGCCAGTTGGGCTGGCAACGATCAGCCCATCACTGACACACCTGGCCACATCCTGACCGTCGACACTGAGTTGCAGTTCTATCACCCTATAGGGCGGGCCAGCAGCGACAAAGACGTCGTTGATCGCCCTTGCCTCGAACCTCACATGCCCTGCGCCAGCGGACCTGACCTTGCAGGCCAGCATCATCCGTCGCTCCGCCCGGATCTGACCCTTGAGGATCTGGTCGAAAGCCAGCTTGAGTTCTTGAAGGCTGAACTCTGCCAGGTACCCTAGTTTTCCCAGATTAATGCCAGCTATGGGTATATAGGCCTTACTCAGTATCCTTGCCGCTGCTATTATCGTACCATCCCCACCAAAGACCACGGCAAGGGCGCAATCCCTTAGTCGCGGTAGATGGTCTTCAAGGGGCCTTTCAAGGACCATCAATGTGGCCTTGTCCTTGGCAAACCTGCAGAATCTCCCTATGGCCTGTGGGACTGAGGGCCTGTTCGGGTCTCCAAACACCGCCACCTTTGGTCTTGAGGGTGCCATGTCCTCTAAACGGTCATAGGCAAGGCAAGCATCTGCCTGGCCTGTCTGACTATCTGATCGGCAGTTAGACCTGCCTTGATCAGCTGCGCAGCCCTGGTATCGTGCCTAAAGGGGACCCTAGGTGCTGCCAAGATCCTGATCGCATCCATCCTTGCCTTGCAAGCGGTGTCTACGGCCCGCTCCAATAGGGCAGACCCAAAACCGCATGGCAACAGGTGATCCTCAACCACGATCATCCGCTTGCCGCTATCCAGCAACCTTACAAGCCGGTCATCCAATGGCGATGCAAACCTGGCGTTGATCACGCCTACCTCTATGCCCATAGAAGCAAGTACCTCTGAGGCCCTCAATGCCTCATACACTAAGGGCCCATAACCTACCAAGACCAGGTCTGCCCGGTCCACGTCCCTTACCACCACCGCCTTACCCAACTCGAAGGGCACACACCAATCCTCCTGTTGCTCAGGGCCTTCTTTGGCCAGGTCCTTGGGATAGCGTATCAGGACAGGATGCCCTTGACGCACTGCGAACTCCAATGCCAATCTCACTTCCCTTGCATTGGCAGGTGCACACAGGATCATGTTGGGCATCATCCGATACAGGCCTATATCCATAAGGCCATGGTGCGTTGGGCCATCAGGCCCCACAAACCCAGCCCTATCAAGGCAGAAGATCACTGGCAGGTCCTGGAGTGCCACCTCCTGGAAGACCTGATCCATCGACCTCTGGAAGAAGGTCGAGTATATGCATACAAGGGGTCTTAGCCCACCAGCGGCCAGGCCTGCTGCAAGGTCTACTGCTGCCTCCTCTGCAATCCCAACATCAAAGAATCGATCAGGGAACCTGGTCCTAAACTGTCTCAGTCCCGTCCCTTCGCACATGGCAGCAGTGATGGCAACCACCCGTTCATCTCGCTGGGCCAGCTCCACCGCCGCCTCACCAAACACATCAGTAAAGGTCCTGCCGGTCTGGCTCGGCTTGTCCTCTATTACGCCATCATCGGTGATGACGAACGGACCTGTAGAATGAAATCTGCTAGGGCCATTGTCTGCAGGGGCAAATCCACATCCCTTGCGGGTATAGGCGTGCAGGATGACCGGGTGCTCTATGTGTCGCAACCCATTGAACAGCTCTACGAGGGAACCTATGTCGTGACCGTCTACTGGTCCAAAATAAGGGATGTTCAGGCTCTCAAAGATCTGACTGCCTGGCATCACCATCCTGATGTGCTTCTTTAGTCGCTCCATGGCCTCCTCTACAGACCTGCCGATCCCAGGGAGGTGCTCGAGTATGGCTGCAGTGGAACGACGCAGGTCATCGTAGGTCTGGCTGAGCCTCAATCGAGCAAAACACCTGGCTAGTGCACCAACCGTGGGATCTATGGCCATGGAGTTGTCGTTCAGCACGATCAGCAGTTGGCGCCTGACCATACCAAGGTTGTTGAGCCCTTCGAACGATGTGCCATTGAATATGCTTGCATCCCCAACCAGGACCACGATCCTTGGTGATGGCCCTTGCCTGCGAGATCGATGTATCTGGTCCGCCAAGGCCAGCCCAATGGCGGTAGGTATGGCTGTGCCTGCATGGCCTACCAGAAACCTATCGTAAGGGCCCTCGCTCGGGTCTGGGAAACCGCTGACGCCACCTGGATGGCGCAGGTGCCTAAGGCCATCCTTGCGGCCAGTGATGATCTTGTGCGTGTAGCATTGATGTCCTACATCCCAGATGAGCTGATCGCAGGCGAAGTCGAACACATAGTGCAAGGCCAGGGTCAATTCCACAGTGCCAAGGTTGCTAGCCAGGTGACCGCCGTTAGTGCTGACCGCCTGGACGATGAGTTCCCTTACCTCCTTGGCCAAGGACCTTAGCTGGTCGACAGAGAGCCTCTTAAGGTCCGATGGACCATTGATCAATCTGAGCAGGCCCTGGGTATTCCTTTCTGTTTCATTCTGCATGCAGGCATTCTACCAAGACCTCCTCCAGATACCAGCAATCCTCTAGCGCGCCAGCTCTCGGGGGGTAAGTATATACGGATGCCTCGTCATGACCTGACGCGAAGGTAAATAGCATCGGTCACGTTAGCGGGGGGACTCTTGACGTGGATATTGCCAATACCTTAAGTCCAGCCAAGAGTTCGTCCTCTCGGACCAACAAGTTTCACAAGGGCCTGTGCACCAGTTTATCATCGATCGCTGGATAGCCTTGCGGCATAGACCAGTTGCATGCCAGTAAGCCGATCGAACTGATACAGTACCAAGCTAGGACTTGCAATTGCATCCAAGGCCCATATAGGTAGTTAGCAAAGATGGTCTTTTGGCTATTAGTGGGGGTTGATTGGGCTGATGGCCTATAGGGATGGGGAGATCTAAGTTAAGCTATGGCAATAGGTTCTCTGTACAATGGCTGTTGATGTATCCAGCTAGTAGGTCTTTAGGGAAGGGGACGAGAAACTCTTTTGGATTTTGGGGATGTTATTCTGAACAAGGTCTTGGCAGGTGATGTAATTTGATTTGCGGTCATCTAGGTAGGTAAGTCTAGAGGCAGTAAGCAGTATCAGATATACTGGGAGGTAGGCCTG
>JARYLO010000155.1 GCA_029907605.1 Sedimentisphaerales bacterium | reverse complement strand
GGTAGATGTGTCCATATGGTGGAACCTGACCGCATTGATCCCTGCAGCGGCCATCCTTATTGCAATCCTCTCTGCGTCCTTATGTGTCGGGAAATTGGCTGCAAAGGAAAGATTCACACCCCAGAGCCTGACGCGTCTGCCAGCCCGCCAGAAGTGGCCGTCTTGGACAACAAGCCTAGGACCGTTGACATCGATAGGGACGCCAGTACTCGACCACAATGGACTAGCCAGATCGAGCTCTAATGGGATGGCAAATGGTACTAGATCCTGACCAAGGCAGGACCCGGCGATCAAGGATACTGCCAATAGATAGGTGGTTGCCCGCATAGGTTCCTCCTTAAAGAAGGCCTAGCCGCCAGCCTCTGGCGGACGAAGGATTATATTCCTAAAAGTTGTAGACTACTGCGATGTCCAGGATATGCCTCCGCTCTGTTAGACCATCGGATCTATCCTCCTGCCACCTGTAGCCTGCAAAGACCTGCCAATTCCTTGGTGCAAACCAGAGCAGGTCTATTCCATATTGTTGTGAGGTTGGTCTGGACTTGCCCGATAGATTTGATTCCTGCCAGTCATACGCCAATCCGAGCTGGAGCGTATTGGTCAAGTAATGATCGATCCTGACAAACATATCCTGTGCATCCGTACCCATGTGGTGGCCCAGGACTCGCCCATGGTAGGTATAACCTGAGTAATAGAACCCATGGTTATAGAACACATTTGGGAAGTCCTTTACGTGGGTCGTGGCATATTCGAGCCTGAGGTCCGTATTGCCTAGCCTGCCGATGTCGTTGAGCTTCAGGCCCACAAGGGGCACGTACTTGCTAAACCCGTCGGCGTCCTCGCCAGCCCATTCTATGTATGTCTTTATTGATCTAAAGGGCACCTGACTTGGCATGGTCAGCCAGATCGTTGCATCCAGGGATGCCCTTTGATCCTCATAGCCTTGTATGTTCTTGGGCCAGAATATGGCAAGGTAATCATCTAGCCCAACACCTGGCACACCTTCGCCACCGAATATGATCGTCCTTGACCCCCCGAGCTCCAGCCATGGCCTTGGCTTTATGCTCATCCTCAGGCCTGTAAGCCTTGCATTTGGGTGATCCCTGTCTGATTCAAGCCTTGTAAGGAAATAGACGGCCTTGAACGGTCCAAGTCCCTGCAAGGGCCATGGCAATTGGATAGGCTCGGGTGTAGAGACCTTCAACATCCCCAAATTGCGGGCATTGTTGCTGAGGATCAGTGACCCGTGATGGCCAGGTCCCCACCAGAGGGCGTCCCTACCAAGCTCTATCTCAATGGGGCCTATCTGGGACTTTGCGTATCCATCGACCAGTTCTATGGATGTGTCAGTGTGCCAGGGGTTGCGGTATTCTGGATGTATGCTGAAGGCAAACCGCTCAAAGAGCGTTGCCCTGGATACAAACCCCATCCGCAGATTCGTGCCGGATTCAAATACATCCCCTGCCCTATTCTCAAGGTCAAAGTCATTGTCTCCATGCAAGACCTCTAGATAAGGGTCTTCTATGGGTTTTATGTAATCTACCTGGCCTGGAAGCCTTGGGCTGGCCAGCGTTTCTAGTTCGCATCTGAACTCCTCTTGCAGGCGTTTGATACTGGCCTTCAAGGATCCATCCAGCGCTGATAGCTTAGGGTCCTCCAATACTTGCTGTATCAGCCTTGCCATCTCAATACGAGAAATAGGCCTTGTGGCCAACATTGCACTATCGATCAGACCGTAGTCTACGAGCCTTTCGAGGTGCTGGTAGCTCCAGTGCCATAGTGGTACATTGACAGATGCAGTGCCGAGGCATGGGCCTGCCGTGGCCCATATCAGTACTGGAATCAGTGCCAGACTGATGCGGTTGGGTTTGCCATCCATGTGCCTTCCGAGCATATGTCACCAGTTGGCCCTCGTCAAGACTATTCAGTCTACGGCAGAATGACCAGGACCTAACTGTATCTGAGAATAGGGAGTATAGGTACATCTGGTCTTGTATTATGGCTTGTCTTGAGTCTTCACATATTATAGGACAGTTTTCTTGCTACGGATGTATGGTATTGGCCAGCAGTTTACTACAGGTTGCTGTCCAGTATTGTTGACACAGATATTCCCAGTCACTATAATGGCTGCCAACTTGGTCATGCTGTCTAGGATGGATAGATGCAGCCAGATGGAGCGGAAAGACATGCGACGCCGGCAGTCGCTCGGCCGGATCATCCACTGTATCTCAGCTTGAGACGTCCTATCTGACCCATAGACCGTCCATGCAGCAGGTGTTGTTTATGTGCTTGTTCCTGTGTCTGGTAGCAGCTGGTTCTGGCTAGCGCAACCGACAGGGACGGAGTCTGTTCAGAACATGCCATAGGAGCCACACGATGCGTGCATTCCTGATCCCTTTGTGGTTGTGTCTGTCCGTGTCTAGCCTGGTCTTCGGTCAGGATGCCCAGGCCATAGCAGAGGCTGCCAAGGCGCAGGGGGTAGAGGTCTCTGCCGAACAGGTCAAAGAGGTGCTAGAGTCCCAGAGGCCTGCACAGCAGACACCTCAGCAGGTACCGGCTACCACTCAACAGCCCCAGGTGCAGGAGGTCACCCAGCCTCCGCAGCCAGCATCAACCCAGGGATCAGCCCCATCGACCATAGAGCAACTCCTGTCCGGTAGGATGCCGGCAGATGTGTCCAAGGACTTGAGGCAGTTCGGCTATGAGGTCTTTTCCAGGCCGGTCTCCACATTTGCCCCTATCACAAACGTCCCAGTTGGTCCAGATTATGTGGTTGGACCTGGTGATAGCTTTACCATCACCATGTGGGGCAGACAGAACGATCAGATAGCAGTCACTGTGGATAGGGATGGCAAGATAGCCTTGCCTCAGGTGGGTGTCCTGAGTGTCTCAGGCATGACATTCGCCAAGCTCCAGGAATACCTAGACAGCGAGCTGAGGCGCAAGTACCAGGACTTCAAGATGCACATCACCATGACCAGGCTTCGCGCCATCACCGTATACGTGGTCGGAGAGGCAGTTGCGCCTGGCAGCTATACCCTTAGTTCCTTATCCACTGTGATCAACGCCCTATTCGCAGCAGGCGGCCCTACAAAGAATGGCAGCCTCCGCAAGATCAGGGTCCTGCGGGCAGGCCAAGGGCCTGTGGTCCTCGACCTGTACGATTTCCTGCTGGGTGGAGACAGGGGCAACGACGTGAGGTTGGCAGATGGAGACACCATACACATCCCACTGATCGGCCCAGTGGTCGGTGTGGCAGGCAATGTCAAACGACCTGCTATCTACGAGATGGCAGGGCCTATGACCCTAAGGCAGGTCCTTGACCTGGCAGGTGGGGTGACATATGCTGGATGGCTTCAGCACGTCCAGGTGGAGCGTGTGGAGGCCCATTCAAGGCGGATCGTTGTAGATTTTGACCTCTCCGGACCAGCGGAGCCGAATAGGCCTGAGCTGGACACATTGATACAGGATGGCGACCTGATCAAGGTCTTTCCTGTGACCGATGTGGAACAGAACGTTATCTATCTTGAAGGCCACGTGGTCAGGCCTGGCAAGTACCAACTCAAGCCCGGTATGAGGCTTAGTGACCTACTGGACTACGAGACCTTTTTGCCCCAAGTTAATCTGGAGTATGCAGAGGTAATAAGACTAGTCCCTCCAGATATGCATCCCATTGTCATTCCCTTTAATCTAGGCAAGGTCCTAGCCGGCGATCGCAGCCAGGATCTTCGGTTGGAGAGGTTCGACAGGGTGAGGCTCTACCGCTGGGATCAGAAGGGTAAGCGTAGTGTCACGATCAGTGGTCAGGTCTATCAGCCTGGTGAGTACAGACTCGTTGACGGGATGCGGCTTAAGGAATTGATCGACGCGGCAGGTGGCCTGCAGAAGGATGCATATCTGCAGAGGGCTATCTTGACTCGCAGGTACGTAGACCCCAATGGTGTGATGCAGACCAGGCAGGAGTATGTGGATCTGGGCAAGGCGATGGAGGGGGATCCGAACAACGATGTGGTTCTGCAGGATTATGATGAGCTTAAAGTGCTGCGTGTGCCCAGGTGGGCATTTCATGACAAGGCGGTGACGGTCAGTGGCCTTGTCCAGGATCCGAACACGTATCCCTTGTATGATGGGATGCGTATTAGCGGCCTGATCGTCTGGGCAGGTGGCCTGCAGAAGGATGCATATCTGCAGAGGGCTATCTTGACTCGCAGGTACATAGACCCCAATGGTGTGATGCAGACCAGGCAGGAGTATGTGGATCTGGGCAAGGCGATGGAGGGGGATCCGAACAACGATGTGGTTCTGCAGGATTATGATGAGCTTAAAGTGCTGCGTGTGCCCAGGTGGGCATTTCATGACAAGGCGGTGACGGTCAGTGGCCTTGTCCAGGATCCGAACACGTATCCCTTGTATGATGGGATGCGTATTAGCGGCCTGATCGTCTGGGCAGGTGGCCTGCAGAAGGATGCATATCTGCAGAGGGCTATCTTGACTCGCAGGTACATAGACCCCAATGGTGTGA
>JARYLO010000154.1 GCA_029907605.1 Sedimentisphaerales bacterium | reverse complement strand
AGCTATAACGGCAAGGTTAGGCCTGTTCTTGTGGGTGGGTGCGAATATGGGTGGTTTGGATAGTCTGGAAAATTATGCTTGACTTTCGGTAGCTTGGGTTGGTAACACGTAACTGTACACGGTAAAGGGTTGCCACTGGTCGGCAGCTACTGTTATTGCATGGTACTTACTGGAGTGAGGGTGAGATGGAAAGAGGGTGGTGCTTTGCGGATCAGGTGCGACAGTTCATTAAGGAGAACTTCCTGCATACTAACAATAGGGAACTTAGAGACGACACGTGCCTCATGGAGGCTAAGATCGTTGACTCAACAGGCTTGTTAGAGCTGATCATGTTCCTGGAGGAGATCTACGGGATCCACATCGAGGATGATGAGCTGGTACCAGCGAACCTGGATACGATCGAGAACATCGATCGATTCCTGGGCCGCAAGCTCGCGACTGTTGGCCAGCCAGAAGGGTCCTTAGCTACATAGCCAGCCCGTGTGCGGGATTTCCGGGATACTCCATCTGAAAGGGCCGAGGGTCATCGATCCAGACCAGGTCCTGGAGATGGTCTCTATACAGAGACACAGGGGGCCAGAGGAATCAGGACTGTATCTGGATGACTGGATAGGCCTGGGGCATGCAAGGTTAAGTATAGTGGACCTGCGATGTGGCACGCAGCCTATACATAACGAGACCGGCAGATACTGGATCGTCTATAACGGGGAGGTATTCAACTGGCCCCAGCTACGGGCAGGCCTGGAGGCCAGGGGCCATCATTTCTATACACAATCAGATACAGAGGTAATCATCCACCTTTATGAGGAGGAAGGTCTTGATTGTCTGCACCAGCTCAACGGCCAGTTTGCCATGGCCATCTGGGACGCACAAGACAAACGGCTGGTGCTAGCCAGGGATAGGCTGGGCATAAGACCGCTTCATTACACCATCTGGCACGATAAGCTCATCTTTGCATCCGAGGCCAAGGCGATCTTTACTATCCAGACCGTGCCAAGAAAGCTCGATCCAACAGGCCTGGTCCAGGTCTTTACCTTCTGGTCCACATTGCCAGGCAGGACGGTCTTCAAGGATGTGTATGAGGTGCCTGCAGGGCATTACCTGGTAGCGCACGATGGCCAGATCTCTGTTGGCCGATATTGGGATATACCACTTATTCCATCTAACAGGATAGATCATCTAACCATGCGGGACCTAGTCTGCCAGGCCAAGGACCTGCTAGAAGACTCGGTCAGGATAAGGCTACGTGCTGATGTACCGGTAGGGTGCTACATCAGCGGAGGCCTGGACTCATCTGGTGTTGCATGCCTTGCAAGCAAGTACTCCACAAAGCTGATGACCTTTGGCATAAGGTTTGAGGAAGAGCCGTTTGACGAAGGCCAATACCAGTCCACAATGGTTGAGCACCTAGGTGTGGATCATCATCAGATACAGGCCAGCAACGCGGTTATTGCCAAGTCATTACCAGAGGCGATCTGGTACACAGAGAGACCCTTACTCCGAACAGCACCGGTTCCATTGCTACTTCTATCAAGGCTGGTAAGGACCTGTGGCATGAAGGTTGTGCTGACTGGGGAGGGGGCAGATGAGGTCTTTGGAGGTTATGACATATTCAAGGAGACCAAGGTCCGCAGGTTCTGGGCCAGACGGCCACAGGCCCAGCGACGTGCCAATCTCATAGATGAGCTGTATAAGGATATATTTCATGACATCAGGTCCAGGCAGTTGGCCAGGGCCTTCTTTGCAAAGGGTCTAGACCAGGTTAACGATCCGTTCTATTCTCACAGGCTCAGGTGGGAGAATACATCTCGATTGCAGGCCCTTTTCTCAGACGACTTCAATCATCTGCTTAGGGACTATGATCCCTATGAAGACCTGCTCTCCAGACTGCCGCCTGCCTTTTTTGAGGCAGACTGGCTGACAAAGGCCCAATACCTGGAGACCTATATCTTCCTGAGCCAGTACCTGCTCAGTTCTCAAGGCGATAGGATGGCCATGGCCAACTCCGTAGAGATCAGGCTGCCTTATCTAGACTATAGGGTGGTGGAGTTCATGGCAGGCATTCCACCAAGGTGGAAGATCTTGGGGCTGAATGAGAAGTTCTTGCTCAAGAAGGTCTTTGACGGTCTATTGCCGAACCAGATCCTCTCCAGGACAAAACAGCCTTACAGGGCACCTATCTGGCAGAGCCTTCTGGGGCCTGCGGGAATGGAATTGGTGCATGGGAGTTTAGCTGGGCAGGGCCTTGTAGAGGCTGGAGTTTTCGATCAGGCCAAGGCTGTAAGGCTCTTGGAGAAATCATCGAGGTTCGGTGCACTCGGAGAGGTGGATTCCATGGGCCTTGTTGGCATGGTGACTACCCAGCTTCTATATGACCGGTTCATCCGACGCCCCGTTTGCGAGGTGACAAGGTGTCGCCCAAACTTGTTTGTGGATCATCGATCAGATAGGGGTCTGCATGCCCATTGAATTTGATCCAGTCCTGGTCCATCAGTGGCTCGAACGGTCCGCTAGCCGCAATCCAGATAAACCAGCACTCATCTACGGCCAATCAAGGCGGACCTATGGCCAGATCCTTTCGGAGGTCACTGCCCTGGCCAGATCCTTGATCGATCTGGGTATAGAGCGCGGCGATCGCGTGGCCATCATGGTGGGCAATAGGCCGCAGGCGGTGATTGCCATGTATGGGGTCATGAAGGCAGGTGCGGTATTTGTGATGGTCTCTGACCAGCTAAAGGGCCAAAAGCTTGCGTATATCCTGGACAACTGTCAGGCCCAGGTCCTGATCTCCCACGCAAGTAGGGCCCAGGTGGTCAAGGAGGCGATGTGGCTTGTCAATTCCAGGCCGCAGATCATCTGGGTCGAGGCAGAAGGGGGCCAGAATCCCTTGAAAAAGGGTCACAGATTCGAGGAGCTTGTCAGGGAATCCTCGATCCACCAGGCAACAGACTGGCCTAGGGTCATAGACGTGGACCTTGCTTGCCTCATCTACACCAGCGGTTCGACCGGCCAGCCAAAAGGGATCATGTCTACGCACCATAACATGGTCTCTGCAGCAAGGAGCATCATCCAATACATAGGCAATGAGCCTGATGATGTGGTCCTGGATGTATTGCCGTTATCCTTCGACTATGGTCTTTATCAGGTGATCATGACATTCATGTTTGGCGGCACTGTGGTCCTGGAGAGGTCATTTGTGTACCTGCACGAGGTTCTTTCAAGGATTGCCCAGCACCGGGTGACAGGCTGGCCTGTGGTGCCCACGATCGTGGCCATGCTGCTGAGGCTCCAGGACCTGGGCAGGTATGATCTGGGCTCGCTTAGGTACATGACAAACACCGGCGCAGCACTGCCTACTGAGCACATAGCCAGACTAAGAAAGTTGTTGCCACACGTGAGGATCTACTCCATGTTCGGCCTGATCGAGTGCAAGCGGGTCTGGTACCTTGATCCAGGACAGCTCGACAGCAGGCCAGGTTCTGTGGGAAAGGTGATGCCCAATTGTGAGGTCTTCATCGTGGATCAGGATGGTCGGCAGTTGGGACCTGGCCAGGTAGGACAGTTGGTGGTCCGTGGTGCTAATGTCATGCAGGGATACTGGGCAGATCAGGCCTTGACCGACAGGACCTTCAGGCCTGGGTCCTATCCTGAGGATAGGAGGCTATTTACTGGCGACCTATTCAAGATGGACGAGGATGGCTATCTGTACTTCGTGGGCCGCCAGGATGACATGATCAAGTGCAAGGGCGAGCGGGTCAGCCCAAAGGAGGTTGAGGATACCCTGTTGCAGATGCCAGGTGTCAGCGAGGTGGCAGTGATTGGCGTCCCAGACGATGTACTTGGGCAGGCCATAAAGGCATTCGTCATACCAATGCCAGGCCGTCAGATCCTGCCTCAGGAGGTGACCAGATTCGCAGTGGATCACCTCGAGCCCTTCATGGTCCCCAAGCATGTGGAGATAGTCAGCGACCTGCCAAGGACGCCCAACGGCAAGGTAGACAAGCGTCAGCTTGCGATCCGGTGATCTTGCCCTTATCTAGGTCTTAGAGATGGACGCTCAAGTGGTAGTCTTCAACTCAGGTTATAGGTCCTGGGTCTCAGATAGGGGGCTTGGTCCACTGGCCTTTTGGCCTGTGGGGAGCCAGCCATGTATCGTTCGATTGTTTGTTTCGCTGGCAAATGAGGGGGTAGAAAGGGTTTTGATCTACTGCGACCGATTGCACCCGTTGCGGCTCGATGGATTGGCAACCCCTGATGGCCTGCAAGTGAGGGCCGTGGTGGATCAGGACATATCCGGTACTGCAGGGATGTTAAGGCTGGCGGTAGATTCTGAGGTTCCAGGGCCCATAGTCATCCTGCCTGTCAACATGGTTGATCCACCAGAGGTCTGGACCCTGCTGGACCTGCACAGGCAAGGGGGAGCTGACCTGACGCTATTTGCAGATCCGCATTCTGGCGGCGATATCCTTGAGATCTATGTGTGCAGCCCAGAGGTCCTGTCTCATATCCCACCGCAAGGATATTGGGATATCAAGGAAAGGCTG
>JARYLO010000153.1 GCA_029907605.1 Sedimentisphaerales bacterium | reverse complement strand
GCGATAGGCCGTAGAAACTGCAGTGATTGCCGATGATCAGTCTCAGGGCCCGTAGCAATACGGGCCCTGTTGTTTCAGGCTGGGTATGGACAACGGGCAGGGGTCTTACGTATATTAACTACAGGTCACTGGGGAATAGTGTAATGGTAGCACAACTGACTCTGGATCAGTTAGTCTAGGTTCGAATCCTAGTTCCCCAGGTCCAAGACCTTCAACAGGTCCTTGTCTAGTCCCACCCAAGCAGCTATAGTCTGTGCTTATAATATTGGCTGACGGTTTACGCATGGCACAGACACAGCATTACATAGCGATCGATCTAGGGGCAGAGAGCGGCAGGGTGATGCTGGGCTCAGTAGCCGAGGATGGAATCTCCATCCAGGAGGTCTATCGCTTCCCCAACAGCCCTATAACGGAGGGCGGGGCCCTTCGCTGGGACTTTCAGGCATTGATAGGTCAGATAAAGAAGGGGATTGCCCAAGCTGTCAGGGTCCAACCGTTGGTAAGGAGCATCGGTGTGGATACGTGGGGGGTGGACTTTGGGTTATTGGACCATCAGGGCAGGCTGATAGAGAATCCATATCACTATAGGGATCGGCGGACCGAGGGGATGATGGAGAAGGCATTTGGCATCATCCCTAAATGGGAGCTGTACCAGCAGACTGGGATCCAGTTCATGCCATTCAACTCCTTGTTTCAGTTGCTTGCCCTCAAGACCTACAGACCTGAGGTATTGGCCAGGGCCAGGTTTCTGCTTTTCATGCCAGACCTGATCTGCTACCACCTGACAGGTCAGGTCTCGGTGGAGTACACGATCGCCAGCACATCCCAGATGATGGATATGGCCGATGGCAGTTGGGCAGCAGGTGTGTTGGACAGACTTGGCTTACCTGTAGATATCCTCCCAGATGTGGTCCAGCCTGGTACTATCAAGGGCCAGATCAGGCCTGAGATTGCAGCAGAGCTGGGGACAGGGCCTATACCTATAGTGGCCGTTGGCTGCCATGACACTGCCTCTGCGGTCGCTGCAGTGCCAGCTACGGGCGATGCGCAATGGGCATATCTATCCAGTGGCACCTGGAGCCTGATGGGTATAGAGCGAACCAGGCCATTGATCAGCCCTGAGACCTGCGAGTTGGGCTTTACGAACGAGGGAGGGGTTGAGGGCACTATCAGGTTACTGACCAATATCATGGGCCTGTGGCTTGTGCAGGAGTGCAGGAGGGATTGGGCCGAGCATGGTAGTCCCATGGATTACGGCCAGTTGGTGGAGATGGCGTCAAAGGCCAGGCCTTTTGCAGCGGTCTTGAAGGTTGACGACCAGCGATTCCTTGCCCCTGGCCAGATGCCTAGGAGGATAAACGAATACCTGGCCAGTACAGGCCAGCAGACCATAGATGAGCCCGGCCAGATGGTCAGGGTCGTCCTTGAAGGGCTTGCACTAAGATATGGCCAGGTCATGTCAAGCCTGGAGCGGCTAAGTGGCGGATCAATAGACGTCCTGCATATCGTTGGAGGTGGTATCAAGAATACCCTCCTGAACCAGTTTGCCGCAGATGCCACCGGAAAGACCGTTGTGACTGGGCCGGTTGAGGCCACTGTAGTGGGGAACATCTTGATGCAAGCAAAAGCCGCTGGCCAGATCTCATCGTTGGCCGAGGGCCGGGTACTTGTGGCACGCTCGTTCGAGACCAAGGTCTACCGTCCTCAAAGACAGGACAGGTGGCATCAATTCAGGGAAAGGGCTGCCCAGGTACTGAGGCAGTGCTAGGCATGGCAGGTAACTATACCTTCGAGGATGATAGCCAATTGCTTTTAGGGCTTGTGGAGCTTTCGCGTACCTACGGTGGCCCCGAATACGTGCGTGCTGGAGGGGGGAATGCCTCGGTCAAGACCTCGCAGGTGCTTTATATAAAGCCCTCTGGCCTGCCCATGGCAGCGCTTACGATAGATAAGATCGTGGCCTTAGATAGGGCGGCCCTTGCCGAGGTCTATGCATTGTCTGCCGACGGCCCTGCTGCCAACGCCCAGGCCAAGGTAGTGGAGGCCATCAAGAGGGCGGTCATATCTAGCGACAAGGCCAGACCCTCTGTGGAGACGCCGTTACACGATAGCCTCCAGTGGCGATTTGTGGTCCACACCCATCCTGCCTTAGTCAACGGGATGACCTGTAGTCAGGATGGCAGGCACCGTTGTGCCCAGTTGTTCCCAGAGACCTTGTGGATAGACTATGTGGACCCAGGGATCAGTCTTTGCATTGAACTGAGGCGTGCGGTCCAGGTATATCAGGCCAGGTTCGGTGTACAGCCCCCGGTGATCTTCGTCCAGAATCATGGCCTGGTCATAGGAGCTGACAGCCCGCAGCTAGTCCGCCAGCTTCACGACCATGTGATGCAGGTGCTGGCTAGTTTCTATAAGAGGGCAGGTGTGCCATTAGCATTACCTAGCCGTCAGGTCTCCGAGGAGCAGAGGAAGCAGGCGACCGCGATCATCCAAAAGGCCTTTGGCAGAGAGGTTGTGGTGGAGGTGGATGGCGGTTTTAGCTGCGCCACTGGCCCACTTACCCCAGACCATGTGGTATATGCCAGGTCATATCCACTTGAGGGCCTCCCCACTGAGAAGGCAGTCTGGGACTACAGATCGCGGTTTGGGTATGAACCGAGGGTCTTGACCTGGGACGGCCTGGTCTGTGGTGTGGGCAAGGACCTTTTGGAGGCCAGGACTGCATTGGAGCTTGCACAGGATGGGGCCCTGGTGGTACAACTAGCCGCTGCCTTTGGCGGTGTTCGGTACATGAGTGAGCAGGCAAGGCTCTTTATCGAAGGTTGGGAGGCAGAGGCCTATAGGTTGAAGGTGCTTCAGTCGAGATCGTAGGGGGTTTGGAGTGGTCACAGATAGGCAGATCGAGGCGGCATATCGTATCGCACAGGACCGCTATGCCCAGTTGGGTGTAGATACAGATCAGGTCCTCAAGAGGTTGGCGAAGGTAGCTATATCGCTGCATTGTTGGCAGGGGGATGATGTGGCAGGCCTGGAGGGCCGGGCTGGTCAGCTAGGTGGGGGGCTGGCTGTGACCGGCAATTACCCCGGCCGTGCTAGAAATGGCGATGAGCTTAGGCAAGACCTCCAGTTTGCATATTCCCTGATACCGGGCAGGCACAGATTGAACCTCCATGCGTTTTATGCAGAGACCGATGGGACTGTAGACAGGGATGCCATCGGGCCTGAGCATTATAGCAATTGGATCTTCTGGGCCAAGGACAATGGCCTTGGGATGGATTTCAACCCGACATTCTTCTCTCACCCTAAGGCGGCCGATGGCATGACGCTTGCCCATCCGGATAAGGCCATCAGGAGGTTTTGGATAGAGCACGGCATCAGGTGCAGACGGATCGGGCAATACATCGGTAAGACCTTGGGGCAGACCTGTATTACCAACGTCTGGATACCAGATGGTATGAAGGATATGCCTGTGGACAGGGTCGGGCCTAGACAAAGGCTTCTGGAATCCCTGGACGCCATCTTTCAGGAGCAGCTTGATCCCTATTTCAACCTTGATGCGGTGGAGTCCAAGCTTTTTGGGATCGGCTCTGAGAGCTATGTAGTAGGCTCTCATGAGTTTTACCTCGGTTATGCCGCGAGCCGCAGTAAGATACTCACATTGGACATGGGACACTTCCACCCCACAGAATCGGTTTCTGACAAGCTCTCTGCAGTCTTGATGTGGGTCCCTGCAGTGTTGCTGCATGTCAGTAGGCCAGTTAGGTGGGATAGCGATCATGTGGTGGCGATAAATGACGACCTTCTGGCCGTTACACACGAGCTGATCAGAGGGGAACTGCTGGACAGGGTCTACATAGCCCTGGACTATTTCGATGCCACCATCAACCGGATCGCTGCATGGGTCATTGGTGCTAGGAACACGCTCAAGGCACTGCTATTGGCGATGTTGGAACCTACCGAACAGCTTAAGCAGATGGAACTTGATGGCAATTACACAGAGAGGCTGGCCATGGTTGAGGAGCTGAAGACCATGCCCTTTGGTGCGGTCTGGGACTATCACTGCCTGACCGAGCAGGCCCCTCTTGACCATCAATGGATCTCTAAGGTCAGGGATTACGAGGAGCGTGTACTGAGTAGGCGTTCATAGCGGTTTTTGCATACCTGGGTTCGACAGGCAAGGGATTGATCGCATGGATGAGCACAAACAGGATAGATCAGTTGGCGAGTTTGAGAGAGAGCCAGTGCCTGAGCATGCCCTTAAAGGGGCAAGTGCCTTCTGGGGGATGTATGCAGGCGAGCACACTGCCGGCACCGAGTTCATGCTAGGGCCATTATTTGTCTCGTGGGGGGTAGGTGCTTATGATCTATTACTCGGTCTGCTGGTCGGTAATCTCCTTGCGGTACTAAGCTGGAGGTTCCTGACTGCACCGATCGCTACACGGTATAGACTGACCCTTTATTACCAACTAGAGAAGATCTGCGGCCGCAAACTTGTCTTGCTGTATAACCTGGCCAATGGGATCCTGTTTTGTTTTCTGGCTGGTGCAATGATAACGGTCTCGGCCACAGCAGTAGGCGTGCCATTCGAAGGGCGGATCCACATGCCGACCTTTCAAGATATGCTACCCACAGGCCTTGCATGGTCTGTCACCGTGATCATCCTAG
>JARYLO010000152.1 GCA_029907605.1 Sedimentisphaerales bacterium | reverse complement strand
TCAAAACCACCTACATAAAGGATCTGGCCTATGTCTACCTGACCACCATCACTTACAACAAGCTCTCCTGTCCCATACCCACCTACAAACACAGATCCACTATTGGTCCAGGTAGACCCTGCCCCATCAACCGTAACCGTACCACTACTGCCAGGCTTAACACCTATACCAGCATTGGTGCTGGTGACATCCGCGCCACTATCAACCAACAACGTGCCGGTGCCTGCATAACCAATGGTTAGTGAATCCAATACGGTTAGCGTTGTGTTGGGATGATATACTTGTATCAGGCCCCAGGCGTCTGGGCCGTAGGCCACAAGACCCTTGCCGTCGACCGTAACAGATGATCCTGACTCAAGTAAAAGGGTACCGTCATTCGAATCTGCAACCCTCAGGTCTCCACTTACCATCCAGGGATCCGCGCCAGAATATGGTGGCACTACATCACCCCATGGCGTGATCGCCCCATAGGCAGCAGATGTGATCCAGACCGCAGCTAAGACAGCTCTTGTCAGGTAGGAAGCAATGTGCCTTGACATGCGAACTCCTTTCGACTACCGAAAACTTCCGTGTCAGTCCCGTCTGTCGCGTTTACTAGATTATTCTTATCGTCAAACCAATCAATATGCAATATGCGGCGACGTTTTTTTTGCATCAAGAGGGCTTTAACTGCGACTAGCAGGATATTACAATCACCAACATTGATATGCACACATGATCGGCAGCATGTGTGCAAGAAGGCAGGCATCCCGGCAGACCCCAAGCCAGGCCAGACGGGATATCAGTATTGATAATCGATTATCCAAGGTGTGAATGGAGGCGGCGGGATTCGAACCCGCGTCCCAAGATGCATCAAGACAGGCCTCTACATGCTTAGTCGTTCTATTGGATTTCGCCTTGTCCAGCGCCGACCGACAGGCCCTGCACTCGGCTAGTCCAGTACACATCTCGCCAGGCCTTCCTGAACTACCGGCCTGACCAGCCTGCTGCTGTCGCCCTTCCCCGGCCCGCAGGCAAGGCCTAGAGAGGACGGGCTACCTAATTAGGCAGCCATGCGCAACTGGTAGTTGCCACTTACTTTTTTGCCGGATGATTAACCAGGCCAACCGGCGTCCTGGGCATGCCACCTGCCTTTCCGCTATCCGGTCGAAGCCATTCGCCCCCGGTGAAAGGCCAATCGTATTATTCCCTACGAGCCACGAATTGTCAAGTTCGCACTCGTGCAAAGGTCCTAGAATAATGGCCCTGCCAATATCGCCCCGGCTGCACATGAGGTTTCCGCACAGATTGGCTTGAATAAAGACATGGAATCTGCTATACTGCGGGCATAATTGGGGGTAGAAAAGACGGCCGCTGGATCCAGCCGTCTAGGTACGCGAAAGTAACTTATGGGGAGGGCTATATGACCACACGTAGATCTCTTGTAACCGCATTGGCACTATTGTCAGCAAGCATCTGTATGGCCGGGCCTACAGTCACTGTCTTTGATAGCCCATATCAGGCAGGACAAGGTGGGGAGTTCGAGGCCCTGATATTGGCACCGGGTCTTGATGGGCTGCCTACAGGCACCAGGTTCCAGACCTTCTGCGTGGAAAAGAACGAATACATAAACCTTGGCAGCTCCTACTACGCTCGGGTCCTGACATATGCAGACCTAGGCGGCATAGCAGGTGGGCCATACGATCCACTCGATCCTAGGGCCGCTTGGCTCTATGACCAATTCCTTAACCAGACATTACCAGGCTACGATTTCAGTACTACTAGCGGCAGACTCTCCAGTGCAGAGGCATTACAGCACGCCATCTGGTACATAGAGCAAGAGGAGACCGACTCTCAGATAAATGCCCTGCCTGCTGCCATTCGGACCGCAACATGGGACTTCATCAACCTTGCCAACGCAAGCGATTGGGCACAGCAAGGGACCACGGGACAGGTCAGGGTGCTGAGCCTATACAGTGATCCACAGTTCACAAGCCGTGCACAGGATCTACTGTGCAGGGTAGTCCCAGCACCAGGGGCATTGCTAATGACATCACTAGGGACCGTCTTGATGGGGATCATTCGCAGGAAAAGCTTGGGTCTAGGCAGATAGCCGGTAATCAAGGCCAGGGCCCGGCATTAGAATAGGGCCATGGGCCTGAAGGAGTTGATCAAGGCCAAGGCCATAGAGTTGGGTCTTGATGCCGTAGGCGTAGCCCCAGCCAAGATCGGCCCGCACGAGGCTGAGCGGCTGATGGCCTGGATCGGTCGCAATAGGCTTGAATGCCTATCCTTTATAGGCCGTGGCCTCAAGGCCAGGCTGGACCCATGCGTACTGCTACCTGGGGCAAGCTCGGTGATCGTAGTAGGCCTGGCCTTCAAGCCACAGGCCCTGCCTGCCAAGCCAACAGGACTGTTCGAAGGTCGGGTTGCCATCTATGCCCTCTACCAAGATTATCACAAGGTCCTCAAGCAGGCCCTAAGGCAACTGGCCACCTTCATGCTGGAGGTGGCAGGTAGGCCTGGCAAGTTCAAGCTTTGTGTAGACTCCAGTGCTGTCATGGAGAGGACCATGGCAGTGCAGGCAGGCCTTGGGTTCATCTGCCGCAATTACATGCTTGCAAACCCACTGCTAGGCCCTGCCATCTTCCTTGGCGAGATTATAACAGACCTAAAACTAGAGCCAGATCCACCTGCAGGTGGCAAGTGCCTTGGCTGTATGAGGTGTGTATCTGCCTGCCCTACGGGTGCGATACAGGCAGATGGCTTTTATGCCACAAGGTGCATCAATACCTGGACCATAGAGCACAACGGCCCGCTCCCAACAGAGATAGCGACTGCCATGGCAGATAGGTTATACGGGTGTGACGACTGTATCACGGCCTGTCCACTTTACCAGAAGGCCCCAGCTTCACATGGCCAATTGCTAAAGCCGGTCTATGGCCGCAGGTGGATCGACCTGGACTACGTACTTGGCATGACCAGCGAACAGTTCGAGCAACTGGCTGCAGGCTCGGTCATACACCGCATAGGCCTCGACCGGCTCAGGCGAAATGCGATGGCATGCCTGCAGAACATGCGAGGCGGAAAAGGGCCAGCATGACCATCCCACACACTGATCTGGCCAATAGCGTCCAAGAATATCTGGTATCAGCCACTTTCTAGCATGGCCCTCTTAGATTCTGGCGGGCGCCGCCTGGCCAAACATACGACAAGACTGGCCTATTGCCAGCAATGCCACACAAGAAGGACCCCACAGCGTTAATCTGGATAAGATGGCCACTGCCTAGGCTGTAGATACTAGAAAACCGTTGCATTTCCCAGGCCCGCCCTATAGGATGTTGGCCGGCATTACTGGTATTCAGGCCAGGATAAGGAGCTGGTGGACGTGGCTGGTCAGGAACAACGCAGACTTGGCGGACCAAAGGCCATCCCGGACGGGCCAGTAAAGGCGTTTATCGACGGCCTGACGGTGGAGGAGCGGATGTTGATCGTATTGAAGGCCCAGTTGTATGGAGGCAGGTGGGAACCGATGCTAGATGACCTCAAGAACCGCCTAGAAGGCAAGCCATATATCTTTAAGCTCATCAATCGCATTAGGGATGACATCCAGCGGATCGAAGGGCTGCAGGAGTTTGAGGCAAAGTATCATGTGGACCTAAGTGAATATGTGGATCTACAGCAGGATAGGCCCTCTCAAGGGCGCAAATCCTGATGTAAGGTGTACCGGTAGGAGGAACTCTCAGAAGGAGATGGAGCTATGGAGGTGAAGGTCAGGACTGCACTGATCAGCGTTTCTGATAAGACTGGGATAGTTGGGTTCGCCAGAGGTCTTGCAGACCTAGGCGTCAAGATCATCAGTACAGGCGGGACTGCACGGCAGCTTCAACAGGCGAAGATCCCGGTGATCGAGGTGGAGACCATCACAGGGCTTGCCGATACGTTGGACGGCAGGGTCAAGACCTTACATCCAAAGATCCATGCCGGCATACTGGCACTTAGGGACAAGCCTTCGCATATGCATGCCTTACAAGACCTGCAGGCCGAGCAGATCGATCTTGTGTGCGTGAACCTATATCCATTCGAACAGACCACCGCCAGACCTGAGTGCACCCTTGCCGAGGCAATAGAGGATATAGACATAGGTGGCCCAGCCTTGATAAGGGCTGCTGCCAAGAACTTTCGGTTTGTCACGGTTGTTACCCGTCCGGACCAATACCCAAAGGTCCTGGATGCCATACAACAGACCGGCGGTGTACCAGAGCAAGTCAGGGCAGAGCTGGCCAGAGAGGCATTTGCACTGACATCCTGCTATGACACGGTAATCGCCAGGTATCTGAACCTAAAGGCAGGTGTGGAGCTGCCTGAACAACTGACCATCCCATTGCGAAGGCAGATGCTGCTGCGGTACGGTGAGAACCCCCACCAATCTGGGGGGTTCTATACACTTACGTTTGCAAGGGAGACCTCTATCAGCAAGGGCAGGTTCATCTGCAATGATGTGAAGCTGAGCTTCAACAACCTCCTGGATGCAAATGCGGCATTCGAGCTGGTCAAGGAGTTTGACGAGCCTGCCGCAGCCATAGTAAAGCACCTAAACCCCTGTGGCTGTGGTGTGGACGAGGATATCAAGATGGCATACCGCAAGGCCTATGAGGGGGATGTGGTCAGCGCGTTCGGCGGGATCATAGCGGTAAACAGGCCTGTGGATCCAGAGCTGGGCAGGTGGATCATGGAGTCCTACAGCAGATTCGGCAAGGTCCTT